>NZ_JBSFJZ010000011.1:0-231740 GCF_053598315.1 Streptomyces sp. NPDC001153 | reverse complement strand
GTACCGGTCGGGTGACCGGTACCGCGCCCCCTTTGCGGGCCCTGCGCCGCCGCACGCCCGGGCCCGGCGCAGGGCCCGGGGCTACTTCAGTCCGGACGTCTTGATCGACTCCACGATCTGCCGCTGGAAGACGAAGAACAGCACCAGCATGGGCAGTGCCACGACCGTGGCCGCCGCCAGGATGTAGTTCCAGTTGGAGGTGTACTGGTTCTGGAACGAGGCGATGCCGAGCTGGACCACCGTCAGGGACTGGTCGTTGGTGGCGACCAGCGGCCAGACGAAGGCGTTCCAGTTGGCGAGGAAGAAGAAGATCGCCAGGGCCGAGAGGATGGGCCGGGACATCGGCAGGACGATGTTCCAGTACACCCGCCAGTGGCCGCAGCCGTCGACGATCGCCGCCTCCTCCAGTTCCCTGGGCAGCCCCAGGTAGAACTGGCGCAGCAGGAAGATGCCGAAGGCGTTGAAGATGGCCGGGATGATCAGGCCGGCGTAGCTGTTGAGCAGGCCCAGCTCGCGGGCGACCAGGAACAGCGGGATCAGCACGACCGGGGCCGTGACCAGCAGGGTGGCGAAGATCGCGCCGAAGAGCTTCTCGCGGCCCGGGAAGCGCAGCCGGGCGAGCGCGTAGGCGGCCACGGAGTGGAAGAACAGCGCCACCACGGTGATCACCGCGGAGATGAAGAAGCTGTTCCAGAGGTAGCGGCCGAAGGGGACCTCGGTGAAGACGTAGACGAAGTTGTCGAAGGTGAAGTCCTTCGGGATCAGGTTGCCGTCGGTGACGGTGGCCCGGGTCTTGAAGGACGACGTGACCATCCACAGCACCGGGACGATGCTGATCAGCGACAGGACGACGGCCAGGGCCGTGAGTCCCATGCGTGAGGAGCGAAGCCGGCGCCCACCCGCCCGGCTCGTCAGGGCGTCACTCGCCATCGTCGAACCTCCCGCCTGAAGTGAACTTGAAGATCACGGCGGAGATCACGACCATGATCAGCACCAGGAACGAGCCCATGGCCGACGCGTAGCCGAACTCGCCGAAGCCGAAGGCCTGCTGGTAGATGTAGAAGATCGCCAGTGAAGTGCCGTTCGCGGGGCCGCCGTTGGTCAGGACGAAGATCAGGTCGAGGCCTCCGGTGATGGCGGCGACCGTCGACATCAGCAGGACGAAGAAGCTGGTGGGGCGCAGCAGCGGCCAGGTGATGGTGCGGAAGGTGGTCCACGGTCCCGCGCCGTCCAGCTTCGCGGCCTCGTAGAACTCCTTGGGGATCTCCTGCAGGCCCGCCAGGAAGATGATCATGTAGTAGCCCATCATCACCCGGACCATGATGGCGATGACACAGCCGAGGGCCAGGGAGGGGCTGCCGAGCCAGGACCTGCCGTCGAGACCGGCGGCCCGCATGGCGCGGTTGACCGCGCCCGTCTGGTCGTCGAGCAGGAACTTCCACAGCACGCCGACCACCACGAGGCTGATCACGTACGGCAGGAAGAGCGCGGTGCGGTAGACGCCGACGCCGGGCAGCTTCTGCTTCACCAGCAGGCCGAGGCCGAGGCTCACGCAGAACAGGACGGGGACGAGGATCACGACGTACTCGCCGGTGATCTTCATGGAGTCCCAGAACAGCGGGTCGTGCATCATCCGCTGGTAGTTGCCGAGCCCGATCCACTTGTACGAGCCGAAGCCGCTGACCTGGAAGAAGCTCAGGGCGATGGAGAGCACCATCGGGATCGCGACGAAGACGAGGAGCCCGAGGACGTCGGGGGCGAGGAACAGGCCCGCGGCCAGCCATTCGCGGTGCTTGCGGCCGAGTCTCGGTGTGTCCGCGGAGGCGGGTGCCTGCGCCGGGGCCGCGGCCCGCCGGCGCTGTTGTGCGGCGACGCTGCTCATATCAGGCTCGCCCCCTTGTAGCTCTTGGTGTACGCAGCGATGGACTGGGCGGCTCTCTCCGCCTCACCGGCCACCCCGCGGCCGGCGAGCATGGTGCCCTGGATGGCGTCGGAGATCGCCTTGTAGACGACCGGGGGATAGCGCGGCTCGGCGCGTCCGCCGGGGAAGATCTCGTCCTTGAACTTCTTCATGATCTCGGAGTCGTAGCCGCCCTTCGCGGCGCCCCGCTCCAGGGCGCTGGCGCGCGGGGCCACGTCGGACTTGGCGCCCACGCACCAGTCGACCATCCGGTTGATCGAGTCGTCCTTCATGGAGCCGAGCGCCCAGACGCAGAACTCGGCCGCCGCCTCGGGGTTGCGGCCCTGGGCGTTGGCGCAGAAGGACCAGCCGCCGAGCGTGGTGACGTACTTGCCGCCCGGCGGGACGGGGAGCTTGAAGACGCCGTAGCGGTACTGGGGGGCGAACGCCTTGAAGCTGGACACGTTCCAGATGCCCTGCTGCCACAGGGCGACGTTGCCGCTCTTGAAGCCGCCGATCACGTCGTCGGCGGCGGGCACGGTGCGCGGGGCGATGCCGTGGCGTACGGCGTCCTGCCACAGCGCGAGGGCCTGGCGGGTGGCCTGGGAGTCGAAGACCACCTTGCCCTGGTGGTCCAGGACGTCGCCGCCGCCCTGCCACATCCACGGGTACCAGGTGAAGTTCTGGTAGTAGCCGGGCTGGGTCTCGAAGACGAGGCCCGCCCGGGTCTTCGTACGCAGCTTGTCGCCGATGTCGAGCATCTGGTCCCAGGTGGTGGGGATGTCGGCCTCGGACAGGCCGGCCTTCTCCCACACGTCCTGGGCGTAGAACATGGCCAGCGGCTCGATCTCCATGGGGAGGGCGTAGACCTTGCCGTCGACCTTGCGGCTGTCGAGCGCGGAGCCGTAGTCGTCGATGGCGGCCTTGTCCATGTGCGGGGTGAGGTCCGCGAGGACACCGCCGTTGTAGTAGCGCAGGAAGTCGCCGGGCGAGAGCAGGAAGATGTCCGGGCCCTCGCCGGTGGCGAAGGCGGACGGCAGCTTGAAGCCGTTGAGGTAGGTGGGCTGGGGCAGATAGACGAGGTCGATCTGCTGCTTGTGGGTGCGGTTCCAGGTGGCGACCATGTCCACGAACCACTTGGACTGGGCGTTGATCGCGGGGTCGGGTGAGCGCTGGGGGCCGTAGAAGTTCCAGAACTGGAGGTTGCCCCCCTTCGCCTGTGCCGTGCCGCAACCGGTGAGCAGGGCCGGGGCGGCGAGAGCCGCGCCGGCGCCCGCCGCCGCGGTGAGGACACGCCGGCGTGACGTGGTGGCCGGGCGCCCGGCGTCGTTGCCGTGCTGGAGCATGTGTGCGCTCCTGTCGGAGTGGGATGGGGCCGGATGAAGGAAGAAAAAGGGGGGTGGCGGACGGAGAACGGGGCTTGCGGTCAGTCGACTTCGAGGGTCAGCAGGTCGGGCGTGACCGGACGGGAGGCCGAGCTGGGGGCGTCCAGGTAGAAGAGCGAGGTGCTGGCGATGTCGTCGCTGGTGTGCCGGTACCGGTGCGGCAGGCCGTTGCCCTGGCCGGGGCCGATGCCGAGGCTCTGCACGGTGACGCGCAGGTCCTGGGAGAAGCGGACGGGATCGAGGACGTGCCAGCGGTACATCCCGAACCGCTGCTGGCTGCGGTAGAGCCCGTCGGAGGGCAGGATCTGGTTCAGGCCGAGGTAGGGCGTGGTGTAGGCGGTGTAGCCCTGGCCGGGGACGTCGAAGTTCCAGGCGCCGCCGAAGTAGTCCTCGGTGCCGGTGCCGCAGATCGTCGGGAACTCGTCGTCGCCGTCGAGGTAGAACTTGAACTCGCCCTCGCCCCACCAGCCGGGGCTGTTGACGCCCCAGGCGAGGTAGGTGCCGACATAGCTGCCGGCGCCGGTGACCCCGTCGAGCAGGGTGTGCACCTCGCCGTACGGCACGGGGTGGCTGCGCCGCCACTGCGCGTGGAAGTAGGAGGCGTCCTCGCCCACCTCGTCCAGTTCGTAGTCGACCTGGTAGTAGAGGGTGACCTTCTCGGCGGTCAGGTTCTCCAGGGTGACGCGTGCGCGGCGGCGGAACGGCATGGGCCAGTACGCGTTGAAGCCGCCGTTGGGGTTGGCGGCGACGGGCACGGACGAGACCTGGCTGAAGGTGTTCCAGCCGTTGCAGAAGAAGTCGCCGAGCGGGACCTCCACGGCCGGGGTCTCCTCCCCCTCCCAGTACATCCGCAGCAGGGTGCCGCGCCAGGCCGTGTGCGGGTCGGTGGTGCACCACAGGTGCCGGACGGTGCCCGGCCCCTCGATGTCGGCGAGCACCGCGGTCTCGCCGGCGGCGATGTCGATGCTCGGGGAGATCTTCCAGCCCGGCCCCAGCCTGCTCGCCGCGACCGCTCCGGTGCCCTCGGTCGCCCGGCCGCCGCCGGACTTGGCGCCGGTGAAGTTCTCGGCGCTGATGGAACGGCTCACGGCACGGGTCCTGCGGGCGATGCCGTCGAGTCCAAAGGTCGTCATCGTGTTCTGTGCCTTCATGGGTGGGGTGCGGGGCGGGCCCGGAGCCGGGCCGCGCAACCCTGTGAAATCCATTTCAGCGAAAAGTAGGGCCGGTGTCAGAGGGTGTCAAGGGGTGAGATCCAAGCGCACGCCGACGACTTCATCCCACCCGAATTGCATAATTTATTCGGCTTGTTACGGCTCTTCTCGGCCACAAGGCTCGACTCTGCGCGGCCTCTTGACGCTGAAATCGATTTCTGCGAGCGTGCACGTCATGCCTCGCAAGTCTCCCAACGCAGTCATCGGTGTGGACATCGGCACATCGAGCAGCAAGGGCGTCCTCGTCGGCCTCGACGGCACCCTGATTCGCTCGGCCGTGCGGGAGCACACCCCCTCACGGCCGGGTCCCGGCCGCTTCGAGATGGACGCCTCCGTGTGGTGGCACGAGTTCGCCGACATCGCCCGCGAGCTGACCGGCCCGGACGACACCAGCGTGCTCGCCGTCGGGGTCAGCGGCATGGGCCCCTGCGTCCTGCTCACCGACGAGCACGACACCCCGCTGCGTCCCGCGATCCTCTACGGCGTCGACACCCGCTCGGTCCGGCAGATCCGCCGGATCGAAGAACAGCTCGGCGCCGAGGAGATCATCCGCCGGTGCGGCTCCGCGCTCACCACCCAGGCCGCCGGGCCGAAGATCGCCTGGGTCGCCGAGGAGGAGCCCGAGCCGTACGCGCGCGTCCGCCGCCTGTACATGCCCAGCTCCTGGCTGGTCCGCAAGCTCACCGGGACTTATGTGCTGGACCACCACTCGGCGAGCCAGTGCACCCCGCTCTACGACACGCTCGCGGGCGAGTGGTACGGCCCCTGGGCCGCCGAGGTGGCCCCCGGTATCGAGCTTCCGCCGCTGCGCTGGTCCGGCGAGGCGGCCGGCACCGTCACCGCCGAGGCCGCCGCGGCGACGGGCCTGCCGGCCGGCATCCCCGTCACCACCGGCACCATCGACGCCTGGGCCGAGGCCCTCAGCGTGGGTGCTCAGCACAACGGTGACCTGATGCTGATGTATGGCACGACCATGTTCCTGATCCACACCGTGCCGAAGCCGCTCACCAGCCCGTCGCTGTGGGGCACCGTCGGCGCCCTGCCCGGCACCCGCAACCTGGCCGGCGGCATGGCCACCTCGGGCGCCGTCACCAACTGGCTGCGCGATCTGTTCGCCGCCGGCGACCACGCCGAACTGACCCGCCTGGCCGCCGAGTCGGGGCCCGGCGCGGGCGGGCTGCTGATGCTCCCGTACTTCTCCGGCGAGCGTACTCCGATCATGGACCCGGACGCCCGCGGGGTGATCGCCGGACTCACCCTGTCCCACACCCGCGGCGACCTCTACCGGGCCGCGCTGGAGGCCACCGGCTTCGGGGTACGCCACAACATCGAGGTCATCGAGGAGGCGGGCGGCGACATCCGCCGCGTGGTCGCCGTCGGCGGCGGCACCCAGGGCGCCCTGTGGACTCAGATCGTCTCCGACATCACCGGCCGGCCGCAGGAGCTGCGCAGCACGACGATCGGCGCGAGCTACGGCGGTGCCCTGCTCGCGGCACAGCTCGTCGGGGACGCCGGGATCGACGACTGGAACCCGGTGCGGGAGACGGTGACGCCGTGTGCGGAGCGGCGGCGGCGGTACGACGAGCTGTACGGCCTGTACCGGCGGCTGTACCGGGAGACTTCGGCGACCGTGCATGCCCTGGCCCCGCTGCAGGAGCGCTGAGCCCTTCCGAGTCCCAGGCCAAGGGGCTCCGCCCCTTGAACCCCGCCAGGGGTCTCCGCCCCCTGGCCCCCCGGCCTATGCCCACCCACCACCCGTCTCGGTCGGCTGGAAAGGGCACCGAACCCGACTCGGTCGGTTGGAAGGGCGCCCGACTCTACTCGCCCGACTCGGTCGGCCGGAAAGCCACCGGGCCCCCAACTCACCCCATCCGCACGACCGGAAAGGCACCGGCCCCCCAACTCGCCCCACCCGGAGGGCGGGAAAGCCACCGGCCTCCCAACTTGCCCCACCCGGACGCCGGAAAGGCACCGGACCCCGACTCGCCCCACCCGGACGGCCGGAAAGCCACCGGACCCCGACTCGCCCCACCCGGACGGCCGGGGGTGGCCCCGCCCCCCCATACGAACACCCAACGGAGATCGCATGACCACGTACGCCCTGCCCGTCCCGAGCCGGCCCGTTGCCGCCGAGCCGCGGACCGTCTACACCGTGGCCAGCGGTGACCTGCGCCCCGCCGCCAACGTCACCTGCTGGCCGACCCAGGAGAAGCTGGAGAAGGACCTCGCCGCGGCGCTGACCGACCTCGGGTGGCAGGTCCGCCGTGGGCATGCCTTCGACGCGGCCAAGGGGCACGGCTTCATCGACAGCCAGCGCGCGGGCATCGAGGTGTTCAGGACACTGCCGAAGGACGCGCCGCTGATCGTCGTGGAAGGTGTCTGGCAGTACAGCCACCACGTCCTGGCCGGGCTGCGCGACCACCGGGGACCGATCCTGGTCGTCGCCAACTGGAGCGGCGAATTCCCGGGCCTGGTAGGCCTGTTGAACCTCGCGGGCAGCCTCACCAAGGCCGGGCGCGCGTACTCCGTGCTGTGGAGCCCGGACTTCACCGACGACTGGGCCCGCGACGGCCTGCGTACCTGGCTGGAGACCGGCACCCTCACCCACGACACCAGCCATGTCCGGCCGTTGCCGCCGCTGCCCGAGGACCCAGAGACCGAACTCGGCGTGGCCCTGGCCCGGCAGCTGCGCGAGGAGAAGGCGGTCATCGGTGTCTTCGACGAGGGCTGCATGGGCATGTACAACGCCATCATCGACGACGAGTTCCTCAACCCGCTCGGCATCTACAAGGAGCGGCTGTCGCAGAGTGCCCTGGTCGCCGAGATGAACAAGGTCTCCGACGAGGAGGCGCAGGTGGTCCGCGCCTGGCTGGACCACGCCGGCATGACCTTCCACACCGGTACGGACGAGGCCACCGAGCTCACCGACGCCCAGTTGCTCAGCCAGTTCAAGATGTAACATAGCCGCGCTGCGCATCGCCGACGACTTCGGGCTCGACGCGGTCGGCATCCAGTACCAGCAGGGCCTGAAGGACACCGTCCCGGCGAGCGACCTCGCCGAGGGTCTGCTCAACAACGTCCAGCGCCCGCCGGTGTTCAGCCGCGACGGGGCCCGTGAGCTGTACGCCGGCGCGCCGCTGCCGCACTTCAACGAGGTGGACGAGGGTGTCGCCGTCGACTCCCTGGTCACCAACCGGATCTGGACGGCGATGGGCCTGGACCCGGCCACCACGCTGCACGACATCCGCTGGGGCGAGGAGTACGACGGCCGGTTCGTGTGGGTCTTCGAGATCTCCGGCTCGGTGCCCGCCTCCCACAACGGCGGCTACCACAAGTCGTACAGCATGCGGCAGCCCCCGATGTACTTCCCGCTCGGGGGCGGCACGCTCAGCGGGGTCTCCAGGCCGGGTGAGGTCGTCTGGTCCCGGGTGTTCCTGATGGACGGCCGGCTGCATGTCGACCTCGGCCGGGCCACCGCGATCGAGCTGCCGGCGGAGGAGACCCGGCGCCGCCTCGAGGCCACCACCCCGCAGTGGCCGATCATGCACGCGGTGCTGCACGGTGTCAGCCGCGACCAGTTCATGGCCCGCCACCGCGCCAATCACCTGAACGTGGCCTACGCCCCCGACGCGGAGACGGCCGACAGGGCGCTGCGCGCCAAGGCCGCCCTCTTCGCGGAGCTGGGCGTCGAGGTCCACCTGTGCGGAGACGTGGCGCTGTAGCGGACCGGCGGGCGGCGGTCTGTCCGACGTGCGCGCCCGCCCAGGACTTCGCGGTGTTCCGCCCGGCCCCCCGTACGGGCGGAGCACCGCGAACCAGAGCAGGGCGCCGACGGTGCGGGTGAGCCGGGAGGGTGTGTGGACCGATGTCACCGGTCTGCGGGTGACGCCGTCCTGTCCGATGCCGTCGGCCGCCGGTACGAACCCGACGTACGTCTTCGGCTTGGAGGCCTGTTTCCGCTGAACCGCCGGTTCCCGCCCGGCAGGAGGGCGGGAGGCGTGGACCGCTACAGCCCCTTGACGGTCTCCTGGATGAGGTCGTGACCGAGATCGAGGCGGACGCCGTCGGGATTCCTCAGCCCCGCGTCGGAGTACCAGGAGGCATCCGCCTCCGGGTGCGGCCCGACGACTCCGACCCGCCCCTTGCCGTACGGCGCGACGACAGCGGCGGCCGTGCCGTTGTCGTACCTGGC
Source organism: Streptomyces sp. NPDC001153 (assembly GCF_053598315.1). Classification (NCBI taxonomy): domain Bacteria; kingdom Bacillati; phylum Actinomycetota; class Actinomycetes; order Kitasatosporales; family Streptomycetaceae; genus Streptomyces; species Streptomyces sp. NPDC001153. Next base: position 223,052 of record NZ_JBSFJZ010000011.1, on the reverse strand, counting down.
GAGTACGGACACGTCCGCACCGCCGGCCGGCACGAAGTACGGCCCGTCCTGGAAGTACATGTGACGCCGCTTGCCCTTCCAGGTCACCGGCACGAGCGTGTCCGTCGCGTCATGGACCGAGGCGCGCGGTGAGGTGATGTACTGGTCGGTGTCGCCGGGCAGCAGGCCGAACCCCGGGTCCCTGTCGGCCAGATAGCCGCCCATGCAGAATCCGAGGTAGCGGCCGCCGGCCCGCGTCCAGTCACGGATCGCCCCGGCGGCGCCCCTCAGCTTCGTCCAGGTGCCGCCGAGATCGTCGTTGCCGCCGGGCTGTGCGTAGACGTCGGCGTCCGCCAGACCGGCCGCGGTCAGGGGGACGTCCTCGTCGGGGCCGACGTAGGCGACCGTGAACGGACGCGGGGCCTTCTTCAGCACCGCGGCGACCGCCTCGGCGCATCCGTCGCAGGCCGCGGGCCCTCGGTAGACCAACGCCAGCAGCGGCTCGGCCGCCCGCGGGGAGGAACCCGTCCCGGCACAGGCGGCGGCCGTCCCGGTGAGCAGGGTCGCGGCCGCGGCGGGAAGGACCCGGCCGAGCAGCCGGCGCCGGTCGATGGAGGGAACGGGAGGTATCACGTGCCGCCGCCTGTTCTTCCGGAGGAACCGAGCCACCCCATGATCGCCAGTCCGTGCGGTGCGCCGCAAACCCCCGGCCGGCCCGGTCGTCGGCCGGGCCTTGTGTGCCGTGCGCGGATGCTGGTACCTCTGAACCACGTGACCAGCCGAGTCCTTCTCCTCTCCCCCGCCATGAGCGCGTCGCTGCGCCAGGCCCGCTTCGACGACGGCGGCTCGATCGACGGCAGCGGAGCGGCACGTGCCCGCTCGGCGGCCGGAACCCTGCCCTCCGCGGTCCGTGTCCTCACCTCCCCCGGCGTGCGCTGCCGGGAGACGGCCGCGGCGCTGGGCCTCGACGGCCTGCAGGTAGCGGAGTTGGCGGGTCTCGACGTGGGCCGCTGGCGCGGGCGCACCCTGGAGGAGGTGGGGGCCGCCGAGCCGGAGGCGGTGGGCCGCTGGCTCACCGACCCCGAGTGCGCACCGCACGGGGGTGAGTCCGTGCGGGATCTGTGCGGACGGGTCGCGCGCTGGCTGGCCGAGGCGCAGGAGTGGGAGGGCCGTACGGTCGCCGTCGTCGAGCCGGAGGTGGTGCGGGGGGCCGTCGTCCATGCGCTCGGCATGCCCGCGGCCGTCTTCTGGCGCCTCGACGTGCCGCCGCTGACCGTGACGGAGCTCAGCGGCCGGGCCGGGCGCTGGAATCTGCGGCTGGGGTGTCCGCTTGCCGCGGCGGAGGCCGATTAGGCGGAACGGCACAGGGCCCGGCGGGCGGTTCCGCCGGGCCCTGTGCCGTACGCGGGGAGTCAGTGCGCGGCGGGAACCGCTCGCCGGTTCGCGGCCGTAACCGGCTTGGGGTTCAGCAGCCGTTCGGCCAACTCGCCGAAGGCGAGGCCGAATCCGGCCCACAGAGCGGTCTGGATCGCCAGTGCCGAGAGCCGGAACCGCCACAGCAGGGTGGCGGGGAAGCCCTTGGGCACCTCGTTGACGGCGGGCAGGAACTGGTAGGCCAGGCCGATCACGACGGTGAACGCGATCACTGCGGCCACCGTGGCCCACCAGGTGCCCAGGCGCGGGGCGAGCCGCTTGCCCAGGATGGTGGCGGCGACCGCCAGCAGGACGCTGAGCAGCATCATCAGGAAGTACAGGGTGGTCCGCTTGCCGATGGTGTCGGGGTTGCCGACCGACGGCGGGTTGGCCGGGTACTTCAGGAACGGGACGACGTACACGGCGAGCAGCGCGCAACCCGACAGCAGCAGTGCCGTGGCGCGCGGGCCGAAGCGGCCCACGCGGCCGAGGGCGAAGCAGAAGGCGAGCGCGGCGATGCCGCCGAAGGCGACGCCGTAGACGAGGACACCGGTGGCGAGGCCGGCGGTCGACTGCAGGGAGCGGGAGACGACCTCCATCTCGTGCTCGTGGGAGTGAGCCTGCTCGAAGCTGATGGCCTTGTCGACGTTCGGCTCACCGAGCACGTAGGCCACGACCAGGGCGAGCACACCGGCCGCGAGACCGGCGAGCATGCCCCGGACGAGAAGGTTCCGTACGGTTGCGGAGTTCATGGGCGCGGTGTTCGTCGCGTCAGTGGCAGGGGAAGCCCAGCAGGTGGCGGGCGTCGTGCACCCACTCGTGGACGTCCGTGCCGTTGAACACGGAGGTGGCGCCCTGCTCGGCGCCGACGAAGTAGAGCAGGATCAGCATGAGGATGCCGAAGAAGACCGCCCAGGGAGCAATCGCCTTCAGCGGCAGCTGGGCGGGAACGACGGGGGTGGTGGCTGTCGGCTGGGCGACGGTCTGCGCCATGGCAGGACCCTCCTCTGGGAGTTCGCGTCCCATCTCGGTGGTGCACAGGACGACGACCACGGGTCTGACTCACGAGCCCCTGGGGGTCCCGCATACAGTGGCGCGACCGTGCCGGATTCCCACCGGCTTCCGTTTCGCCGTCATCGATATCGGATCGACCGTACCGCGTGACGCGCGCATGGCCAAGACCGCCTCTCTCCCAAGTGATCTTCCTCTCCCAGCTGGTGGGACGGTACGGGACCGGTGGGTCAGCGGGAATCCGTGCGGCGCCGCGGCGGGGTGAAGGCGTACAGGCCGAGGATGTCCGGTAGGGGGGCCACTCCGGGGCCGCCGGAGCGGACCCAGGTGACGATGTCCTCGGTCGCGTCGGGGTCGTTGACGAGCCCGAGCCACACCGGCCGCGCGCCGGCGGCCCGGCCCGCGGCGGACGGCTGTACGACGACGACGTTGGCCTGGTCGCACACATCGAGGCAGTCGGAGATGCGCACCGGCACCTCCGCCCGCAGACGCGCGGTCTGCGCCGCGTGATCGACCCCGGTCACCTTGGGACTGCCGCAGCAGCAGTCCCGGCACACGACGACCCGGCACGGTGCCGCGCCGCTCCCCGCCACGGCGTCGTCCGACGCCTCTTCCGCCGGCCTCTCGGGCACGCCGCGTCACTCCCCGCCGTCGCCTTGTGTCGCCGGTCATCATTCCACGGCGGAGAACACCCGGTTGCGGAGGGCGTGTTCGGCCGTGCACGTGGCGGGAAAAAGGGTTGGGCGGGTTGATCATCGATCTGTTAGCTTGCAGTTGACCGTGTACCAGCCGAGGAGGTGAGACCCATGAACGCTGCATTCGTGTGGGTGCTCCCCCTCGTCGTCACGGTCGGGCGATCGACGTAGGTGTCGCCGGGAGCGCCTCGACAACAAGGCACTCCCGAAAGGCAACACGCCATGAAATCTCTGCAGTTCATCTCCGAGTCTTCCGCCGACGGCGTGATCGAACGCGACTTCACCCTGGGCGAGGTCCCCGGTGTCCTCTGGTCGCCCGCATCCGGCGCGGACCGTGCGCCCCTGGTCCTGATGGGCCACGGCGGCGGCAACCACAAGAAGCATCCTGCGATGGCGGGTCGTGCACAGCTCCTGGTGAGCGGCTGCGGCTTCCACGTCGCCTGTATCGACGCGCCCGGTCACGGCGACCGGCCGCGCACGGCACACGACGAGCAGGAGATCGCCGAGCTGTTCCGGGCCAGGGCGGCGGGCGAGCCGGAAGGCCCGGTCGTCGTGCGCTACAACGCCCACCTGGCGGAGCTCGCCGTCCCCGAATGGCAGGCGACCCTGGACGCCCTCCAGGAGCTTCCGGAAATCGGCGCCGATGGGCCGGTCGGCTACTTCGGCATCAACATGGGCACCGCGATCGGCGTGCCGCTGGTGGCGATCGAGCCCAGGATCACGGCCGCGGTCTTCGGTCAGCACTGGCCCGACGTCCTGGCGGAGAAGGCGAAGCAGATCACCGTCCCGATCGAGTACGACATGCAGTGGGACGACGAGCACATCCCGCGCGAGGCCAGTCTGGCGCTGTTCGACGCCTTCGCCTCGAAGGAGAAGTCGCTGCACGCCAACGCGGGCAGGCACAAGGAGCTCCCCCGGTTCGAGGCCGCCAGCGCGGTCCGGTTCTTCGCCTGGCATCTCGGCCGAACGGCCACCGTGCCGGCGTGACATGAGCGGTGGCGGGTCGGGGCCGCGCATCCACGTCGCGGCCCCTGGCCGTCAGGCCGGGCGGGCGAGTGCGTCGGTGAGCAGCGTTTCGAGTTCCTGGGCGACACGGTCGAGCGGCCGCATGCTGCGCTGGGCGCGGCACATGGCGATGGCTCCCTCGGCGGCCGCCACGACGAGCGCCGCGAGCCCGGGCGCCCGGTCGGGAGCCGCGCCGTGCGCCGTCAGCGCCTCGGTCAGATCGGGGGTATGGCGGGCGTCGTTCGAGAGGTCGGCGTCCACGCACGAGCGCCGGTACGCGATGGCGGCCGGACCGCCGTACGCCGTCGCCGCGGCGGCCACGCTCCGCGAGCCGGGCGCGTCGAGCGCGATCGTCTGCATCCCGGGCTCCGATGTCGCCGCCGTCGCCACCCACAGGTCGGCCGCCTTCCCGCAGCTCCCTGACATCCGGGACCGCCGCCGGGACTCCTGGGCCGTGCACCCTCGTTCCTAGGGCTGCGCGGGCCGGGCCTGGATGCCGGGGCGGAACTTCGGGACGCGGAGGGTGATCTTCGTGCCCGCTCCGACACCGGTCTCGATGACGAGGCCGTGGTCGTCGCCGTAGACCTGGCGGAGCCGGCGGTCGACGTTGCTCAGGCCGATGCCGCTGGCGGGGCCGGCCGTGCCGCGCAGGATCGCGCGCAGGCGTTCCGGTTCCATGCCGATGCCGTCGTCCTCGATGACGACCCGGGCCTCGGTGCCCTCGTCCTCGGCGACGATCGTGACCCCGATGCGCTCCACGGCCCCCTCCAGCCCGTGTTTGAGGGCGTTCTCGACGAGGGGCTGCAGGCACAGGAAGGGCAGCGTCACGGGCAGCACCTCGGGGGCGATGCGCAGGGTGACCTGCAGGCGGCGGCCGAAGCGGGCGCGGGCGAGTTCCAGGTACTGCTCGATGGAGCGCAACTCCTCCGCGAGGGTGGTGAAGTCGCCGCCGCGGCGGAAGGAGTAGCGGGTGAAGTCGGCGAATTCCTGGAGAAGTTCACGTGCGCGCTCGGGGTCGGTGCGGACGAAGGAGGCGATGCTCGCGAGGGAGTTGTAGATGAAGTGCGGGGAGATCTGGGCGCGCAGGGCCCGGACCTCGGCCTCGTGGGCGCTGGTGCGGGCCCGGTCGAGGCCCGCGAGCTCGAGTTCCAGGGTGAGCCGACGGGCCGCCTCCTCGCCGGCCCGGGCGACGGCGGTGGACTCGCCGGCGGCGAACACGACAAGGGCGCCGTGGGCGCCGCCGTCGGCGGAGAGCGGCACGAGGGCACCCCAGCGGACGGGGCAGCCGGCGTCGTCGCAGGACAGCGGGAAGGTCCGGGCGCGGGGTGGGCGGGCGAGGTGTGCCGGCACCTCCGCGCGGTGGTGTTCGCCGGCGCCGTCCCAGGCGAGCACGGCGGTGTCGTCGGTGAGGGCGAGGGCGGGGGTGCCGAGCAGGGGGCGCAGCCTGCGGACGGTCTTGCGGGCGGTGTCCGGGGTGAGCCCGGCACGCAGGGGTGCCGCGGCGAGCGCGGCGGCGTGCAGGCCATGGGCCAGGGCGCGCGCCCCGTCACGGTCGGCCGAGTGCTCCTGCTGCCGGCGCGCCGCCCCGTGCCCGAGGGCGGCACCGAGCACGAACAGCCCGAGGCCGGCGAGAAAGAGCGCCGCGGTACCGAGGACGGTCATGGGTGACGCGGGTTCGAGCCGGCGGGGCGGGTGCCGGAGCGCCGGGGGTCGCCGCCGGCCGCCGAGTAGCCGGTCCGCCCGGAGTCTCCTCGGTGCCGGCGAGCGCCGGGGGCCGGGCGGTTCGGGCGCGCGGCGCGTTCGCACCGGTGTCGGCGACAGCCGGGACCTGGCCGATGCCGCCCGGACTCCCGGCCCTCCCCGTGCCGCCCGGCGTCAGGGCCGTGCCCGTGCCGTCGAGCCGCGTGGTCCTGCCGGTGTTGTGGCGCGGCGTGGTCTCCGACGGGTGCCCCGGTTCGGATGTCCGTGTCACTGGTCTGCACAACGGCTCCTCGGTCACGTCGTCGCCGGTCCGGGGCGGGTGAGGGCGGGGGGTTCGGGGAGGTGGAGGCGGGCCATGGTGGCGGCGGTGCCGGGTGGGACGCGGCTGCGGGTGGCCAGGGAGATCAGGACCATCGCGGCGAAGCCCACGGGGACGGACCACACCGCGGGCCAGGCCAGCAGGGTGTGCAGCCAGCCGGAGCGGGCACCGCCGGCGATGGTGGCCGTCACCGCGGTGAGCGCCGAACCGCCGCCGAGGACGAGCCCGGCGATCGCGCCCGGCGGGGTCAGGCCGCGCCACCAGATGCCGAGGACGAGCAGCGGAGCGAACGAGGACGCGGAGACGGCGAAGGCGAGTCCGACCGCGTCGGCCACGGGCAGATCGCTGACCACGGCAGCCGCAGCCGTCGGCACCGCGATCGCGGGCAGCGTGGCGAGCCGGAAGTGGCGGACGCCGAGCGTGGGCAGCACGTCCTGGGCGAGGACGCCCGCGACGGACATGGTGAGCCCGGACGCCGTGGAGAGGAACGCCGCGCAGGCGCCCCCGGCGACCAGCGCGCCGAGCAGGTCCCCGCCGACCCCGCCGAGCAGCCGCTGCGGCAGGACGAGCACCGCCGCGTCGGTGTCGCCGGTCAGGAGCAGGTCGGGGGCGTACAGGCGGCCGAGCATGCCGTACAGGGGGATGAGCAGGTAGAACGCGCCGAGCAGGCCGAGCACGCTCACGGTGGTGCGGCGGGCGGCGCGGCCGTCGGGGTTGGTGTAGAAGCGGACGACGACGTGCGGAAGGCCCATGGTGCCGAGGAAGGTGGCGAGGATCAGCCCGTAGGTGGCGTACAGGCCGTGCTGTTCGCGGTCCGAGGACAGCGGCATGGCCCAGCTGGAGGGCACGGTACGGCCGGCCGCCCGGTCCGGCAGCGGGACCCGGGCGCCCGCCGGGAAGCGCAGGGCGCTCTCCGCGCCGATGCGGTGCCGGCCCTCGCCGAGCCGCAGCGGCGCTCCGTGCACCGCGCGTCCGTCGACGGTCCCGGACGCGGTCACCCGGACCGGCTCGCGCACGGTGAGGGTGAGTGGCCGGTCGACGCGTACCTCGGTGGAGCGGTGGAAGACGGGCCGGTCGTCCCAGGCGGGTGCCGGGGCGTGGTCTGCGCGCCAGGCAAGCAGCAGGAACACCACGGGCACCAGCAGGGCGGTGAGTTTCAGCCAGTACTGGAAGGCCTGGACGAAGGTGATGCTGCGCATCCCGCCGGCGGCGACGGCGCCGGTGACCACGGCGGCGACGACGAGACCGCCGAGCCAGCCGGGCGCGCCGGTGAGCAGCCGCAGGGTGAGGCCGGCGCCGCGCAGCTGGGGCAGCAGGTACAGCCAGCCGATGCCGACGACCAGCACACCGGCGATCCGGCGCACCGCCCGGGACTCCAGCCGGGCCTCGGCGAAGTCGGGCAGGGTGTAGGCGCCGGAGCGGCGCAGCGGGGCGGCGACGAAGGCCAGCAGGACCAGGAAGCCGGCGGTGTAGCCGATGGGGAACCACAGCATGTCGACGCCCTGGGCGAGGACGAGTCCGGCGACGCCGAGGAAGGAGGCTGCGGACAGGTACTCGCCGCTGACCGCGCAGGCGTTGAGGCGGGGCCCGACGGTGCGCGAGGCGACGTAGAAGTCGGAGGTGGTTCGGGAGATGCGCAGGCCGAGCCCGCCGACGAGGACCGTGGCGAGGATCACGGCCGTCACGCCCACGATGCCGTACGTCTGGTTCACCGGCCGGCCCCGGCGGTAGGTCGGCGCATGGTCAGGGGTGTTCCGCGGGAGCGCCGGCGGCCGCGTCGGTCTCGTTGCGCTCGGCGCGGCGGACGTACCAGGCGCCGATGGCCAGCAGGGCGGGGTACGGCGCCACGCCCAGGACGAGCCATACGGCCAGGGGGACGCGGGGTGCGGCGCCGGTGAGCGGCAGGATGCGCAGGAGTACGGGGAGCAGGCCGAGCGGGATCGCGAGGAGGGCCGTGGTGACGAGCGCGGCCGTCAGCTGACGGCGTATCAACTGCTCCGGTAACACCTCGGATTGGGGGTGTGACGGGGGTGCCGGGCGCGGTGCGGGCGTACCGACGGCGGGGCGCGGCCGTCCGGTGACCACCTCTCTGCGAGGGACGGATTCGGCACCCATGACGCACTCCCCGACGCAGCGGTGATCACCTTGTGCTGCGGCGAGTGTACGCAGCGGGCCGGGGCCGAGACAGCGGATGGACGAGAATCGCCACAGGTCCGTCACCCGGCAACCGCTTCCCGTGCTCAACGGGCCCTGCCTGCCGCGTGTCTGGCCAGCAGGTCTCGCAGTTCCCGGGCGTTGCGCCGGCTCACGGCCAGGACGCGGTCTCCGATCCTTACGGTCACGTTGCCGCCGTCCAGGCGGAGTTCCTCGATGCGGCCGAGGGCGACGAGCCGGCTGCGGTGGATGCGCACGAACCCGCGTGCGCGCCACTGTTCCTCCAGGGTGGACAGGGCGACGCGCACCAGGTGGCTGCCGTGCGGGGTGTGCAGTCGCGCGTAGTCGCCCTGGGCCTCGACATAGGTGATGTCGGCGATGGGCACGAACCGTGTCACCCCGCCCAGTTCGACGGGGACCTGATCACCGGAGGCGGGCGCCTGCTCGGGCGTGGTCGCGGCGTGGGCGGCGGCCGGCCGGGGTCCCTGCCCGGCCCGGACCAGTTCGGCGACCCGGCGTACGGCCTCGGCGAAGCGCTCCCTGCGGAGGGGCTTGAGCAGGTAGTCGACGGCCTTGAGGTCGAAGGCGCGGACGGCGAAGTCGTCGTGGGCGGTGACGAAGACGATCAGCGGCGGGGCGGCGAACCCGCCCAGCAGGCGGGCGAGTTCGAGGCCGTCGAGTCCCGGCATGTTGATGTCCAGGAAGACGACGTCGATGGCGTCCTCGCCGTCCGGCCCGTCCGCCCTGGCCCGGCCGAGCCGGCGCAGCGCCTCGGTGGGTCCCGCCGCCGGCGCCACGGTGCCGATCCGGGGGTCCCGCTGCAGGAGGTACAACAGCTCCTCGAGCGCGGGCTCCTCGTCGTCCACCGCCAGCACACGCAAGGGAGCCTCGCTCGCGCTCATCCCCGCCCTCTCCTTCCCGTTTCAATCACTCACCAGGTGCATGGTGGCCGTCCCGTCCGTCCGCGTCGAGATCGCGTGCGCCGCTGACGCGGCCGGCCCGTGCCGTCGATCGTGTGCCGCGCCCTCGTGCCCCGTCACGCCCGCGCGACGAAGCCGGACACCGGTACGGCCCCGCGCCCCTTCACTCCGGGACCACCAGCCGTGCCGCCTCCCCCGGGCCCACCGGAACCACCCGGTCGCGCAGGCAGACGTCGATGGGGGCGCGGTCGGAGTCCGGTACGGCGATCTCCAGCAGGCCGCTGCGCAGGTGCAGATGGACGCCCCAGTGGCCGTGGTAGCGGATGGCGAAGCCGTAGGAGGAGAGTTCGGGGAGTGGGACCGGGTCGAGGCACAGGGCGCCGTTGCGGGTCTCCAGGCCGGTCAGTCCGCGTTGGACGAGGTCGAGGGTGCCGCCCATGGCGCCGAGGTGGATGCCCTCGCCGGTGGTGCCGCCCTGCAGGTCGGCGATGTCGCCGCGCAGCGCCTCCTGGACGAAGGTCCAGGCGTCGGTACGGCGGGCGCGGGTGAGGACCCAGCCGTGGACCAGGCCGCTCAGGGTGGAGCCGTGGCTGGTGCGGTGCAGGTAGTGGTCGACGGTCGCGGTCCAGGTCCGTTCGTCCAGGCGACAGCCCAGCCGGTCGAAGAGGGAGCGGAGTTCGGCGACCGAGAAGAGGTAGCCGAGCATCAGCACGTCGGCCTGTTTGGACGCCTTGTAGCGGTTGACGGTGTCGCCCTCGGCCTCCAGGATCCGGTCGAGGCGGCGGATGTCGTCGTACCGCTTGCGGTAGTCGTCCCAGTCCAGCTCGGCGAGGTCGCCGTAGCCCTCGAACTGGCTGATCACCCCGTCGTGGAAGGGGATGTGGAGGGTGCGGGAGATCTCCTCCCAGCGGGCGGGCTCGTCCTCGTCCAGGCCGATGCTCTCGGCGAGTTCCTCGCGGCGCGGCTCGGGCATGGTGGTCAGCAGGTCCAGGGCGCGGGCGAGCACCCACGCGGCGGTGACGTTCGTGTACGCGTTGTCGTCCAGACCCGGCCGGGCCGCGCCGGGGTAGGCGTCGTGGTACTCGTCGGGGCCCATCACCCCCCGGATGCGGTACCGGCCGAGGCGGTCGTCGTAGCGGGCCGAGTCCGCCCAGAAGCGCGCGATCTGCAGCAGCATCTCGGCGCCCTCGCCGTGCAGGAAGTCGGTGTCCCCGGTGGCCTCGCAGTACTGCCAGATGTTGTAGGCCACCGCCGAACCGACGTGGTGCTGCAGCCGGGAGTGGTCCGGCACCCAGCGGCCGGAGCGGGGGTTGAGGTGGAGTTCCGGGGCCTCCTCGCGGCCGTCGCTGCCGCTCTGCCACGGGTAGAGCGCGCCGCGCCGGCCGAGTTCGCGGGCCGCGTGGCAGGCGGCGTCCAGGCGCCGGTGCCGGTAGTGGAGCAGGGCGCGGGAGACCTCGGGGAGGTGCAGGTTGAGGTAGGGCAGGACGAAGAGTTCGTCCCAGAAGACATGGCCGCGGTAGGCCTCGCCGTGCAGTCCGCGGGCGGGGACGCCGGCGTCGAGGTCGGCCGTGTGCGGCGACAGCGTCTGCAGCACGTGGAACAGGTGCAGGCGCAGGATGCTGCCCGCCTCGCCGGGCACCTCCAGCGCGGTGCGCCGCCACAGCTGGTCCCAGGCGGTGGCGTGCGCCTCCAGCAGTGCGTCGAAGTCGGGGGCGGCACCGACCCGGTCGACGGCCGCGTCCAGCGGGTCACCTATGGCGGGGTCGTGCGAGGTGTGCAGGGCGACCGTCTTGTCGACGGTGACGGTACGGCCGGGTGCCAGGCGCAGCCGCACGTGCTGGACGGCGCGCAGGGCCTCGTGCGCCGTCGCCACCGGCGCCTCGGCGGACAGCCGGGCCGCCAGGACGCTTTCGATACGGGACGTGCGGGTGTGGCAGCGCAGCCACATCGCGCCGTGTGCGGCGAGACCGGTCCGGATCTGGGTGAGGTGCCGGCCGTCCAGGTCCCGGTAGCGGGCCACGCCGGCGTTGGTGACGCGTCCGTCCAGCGCGGCCTCGACCTCCAGCTCGGTCCCGTCGCCCTCGATGGTGAACTCCGTGCGCAGCGCGGCGACATGACGGTCGGCCAGGTGGACCAGGCGCAGCTGGCGCACATGGAGTGTGGCGCCGCCGTCGAGGACGTAGCTGGTGCGGCGTTCCAGCAGGCCGGGCTCGAGATGGATGGTCAGGTGGTGCTCGGTGACGGGGTCGGAGTCCGGGGTGAGCCAGGCACCGCCCGCCGGCCGGAAGCGCAGCGGCAGCCAGTTGGGGAGGTTGACCATGTCCTCGCTCTCGACCCGGCGTCCGGCGACCTCGGAGGTGAGCCGGTCGTAGCAGCCGGCCACGTAGGTGCCCGGGTAGTGGATGTCGTCCGCGGTGCACTCGGGCAGCGCCCCGCGGGTGGCGAAGTACCCGTTGCCCAGGGTGCACAGCGACTCCCGCAGGCGTTCCTCCTCCGGCCGGTAGCCCTCGTACTCCCAGGTCGGCCCCGTCACGGTCACCCCTCGGACAGCAGGCCGGCGAGGATCCGGTCGGGGGTGAGCGGCAGGTCGCGGAAGCGGATGCCGGTGGCGTGGTGTACGGCGTTGCCGATGGCGGCCGCGGTGCCGACGATGCCGATCTCGCCGATGCCCTTGCTGCCCATGGGGTTGAGGTGCGGGTCGTCCTCGGCGATCCAGTCGGCCTCGATGGCGGGCACGTCGGCATGGGCGGGCACGTGGTAGGAGGCGAGGTCCGCCTCGGGGAAGTCGCCGAACGCGCGGTCCAGGGTGCTGTGTTCGGTGAGGGCCATGCCGAGGCCCATGGTCATGCCGCCGGTGAACTGGGAGCGGGCGGTACGGGAGTTGAGGATCCGCCCGGCGGCGAAGATCCCGAGCAGCCGCCGTACCCGGGTCTCGCCGGTGACGGTGTCGACGGCGACCTCGGCGAAGTGGGCCCCGAAGGCGTGCCGGGCGTAGGGGCTGTCGGCGTCGGCCTGCCCGGCGGTGTCGGCGTGGGTCTCGATGCCGTCGGCGGGCAGCGCTCCGGTGTGCGCGGCGAGCCGGGAGGCCAGCTCGGTACAGGCCTCGTGCACGGCCCAGCCCCAGGAGGCGGTGCCCATGGAGCCGCCGGCCAGCCAGGCCGACGGCAGATCGCTGTGCCCGATCTCGGTGCGGACCCGGTCGAGGGGCGCGCCGAGGGCGTCGGCGGCGATCTGGGCGAGGACGGTACGGGCCCCGGTGCCGATGTCGGTCGCGTTGATCCGGACGACGAAGGTGCCGTCGGGCAGGGCCCGGGCGGTCGCGGTGGCCGGGACGGCCGCGGCCGGGTAGGTGGCCGCGGCCACGCCGGTGCCGATGAGCAGCGGGCCCTCGCGGCGCCTGCCCGGACGTGGGTCACGCCCGTCCCAGCGGAAGCGGCGGGCGCCCTCCCGTAGGCACTCCACCAGGTGCCGGCTGCTGAACGGTTTGCCGCTGCCCGGCTCCCGCTCGGGTTCGTTGCGGACGCGCAGCTCCACCGGGTCGGTGCCGAGGGCGCAGGCGAGTTCGTCCACGGCCGACTCCAGGGCGTACATGCCGGGCGCCTCGCCGGGGGCGCGCATCCAGGACGGGCTGGGCACGTCGAGCGGGACCACCCGGTGGGAGCTGAGCAGGGCCGGGGTGGCGTACATGACGCGTGAGGGCACCGCGGCCTGCTCGACGAACTCCTTCACCCGGGAGGTGTGGGTGGTCGCCTCGTGCAGCACGGCGGTGAGGCGGCCGTCCGCGTTCGCGCTGAGGCGGAGGCGCTGCACGGTGGGGGCGCGGTGGCCGACGGTCGTGGGCAGGTGGCGGCGGGGGCAGGCGAGGGTGACGGGCCGGCCGGTGCGTCGGGCGGCCATCGCGGCGAGGACGACGTCCGGGCGCGGGGTGCCCTTGGAGCCGAAGCCGCCGCCGACGTGCTCGGTGACGGCGGTGACGTGGTCCTCGGGCAGCTCGAACAGCTGGGCCAGGACCTCCCGCACGGTCGTACCGCCCTGGCTGGAGGTGTACACGGTGAGCCGGTCCCCGTCCCAGTGGGCCGTGCTGGTGTGCGGCTCCATGGGGTGATTGTGCAGCGGCGGCACCCGGTAGGTGACGTCGACACGGACGTCGGCGGCGGCGTAGGCGGCCTGCGGGTCACCGTGCTCGACGCGGCCCGGATAACCGGCGTTGGCCTCCTGGGGCTCGTAGGCGTCCGGGTGCTCCGGGTCGAGATCGGCGTGGTGGGGTTCGGCCGTGTAGGTGACCCGTACCGCCCGGGCGGCCGCGCGGGCCGTCTCCAGGGTGTCGGCGACGGCCAGGGCCACGCACCAGCCCCGGTGCGGCACGTGCGGGCCCTGCAGCACGGCGAGCGTGGCGTCCTCGGGTACGGCGAGACGCGGGGCGTCGTCGGGGGTGAGGACGGCGAGGACACCGGGCAGCGCGAGGGCGGCCGAGGCGTCGACGGAGGTGACCCGGCCCCGGGCGATCGCGGCGGGCACGGGCCAGGCGTGTGCGCGCCCGGGCAGGACGTACTCGCCCGCGTAACGGGCTGCGCCGGTGACCTTCTCCCGCCCCTCCCGACGCTCGACGGGGGCGCCCAGGGCGCTGCCGGGGCCCGGCCGCCCTCCTGGCCGGCGCTCGCCGGGAGCCCCGGTCGGGGTGGCGGGGGCCGTGTGCCGCACGTCCCGGCGCTCCTCGGGCACACCCAGGCCGCTACCGGGGCCGACGTGCCCTCCTGACCGACCCTCACCGAGAGCCCCGGTGATGCCGGCGCCCGCGTTCCGTACGTCCGTGCGCTCTTCGAACCCGCCCAAGGCACCGCCAGCACCCGGACGCCCTCCGGGCCGGCCTCCGCCGCAAGACCCGGTGCCGACGGCCGCGTTCTCTTCGGACCGGCACTCTTCCGGCGCACCTAGGGCACTACCAGTACCCGGACGCCCTCCCGGCCGGCCTCCACCGCAAGACCCGGTGCCGGCGGCCGCGTTCTCTGCCGACCGGCACTCTTCCGGCGCGCCCAAGCCGCCACCGGGAGCCGGGTGCGCTCCTGACCGGCGCCCGCCGAGAGCCCCAGTGGCGCCGGCGACCGGGTTCCCAACGTCCCGGCGCGATTCCGGCGCACCCAGGGCACTACCAGGGGCCGGGCGCCCTCCCGGTCGACGTCCGCCGGAAGCCCCGGTGCCGGCGGTCGCGTTCTCTGCCGACCGGCACTCTTCCGGCGCACCCAGGGCACTACCAGTACCCGGGCGCCCTCCCGGCCGGCGTCCGCCGGAAGCCCCGGTGCCGGCGGTCGCGTTCTCTGCCGACGGGCACTCTTCCGGCGCACCCAGGGCACTACCAGTACCCGGACGCCCTCCCGGCCGGCCTCCACCGCAAGACCCGGTGCCGACGGCCGCGTTCTCTGCCGACCGGCACTCTTCCGGCGCGCCCAAGCCGCCACCGGGAGCCGGGTGCGCTCCTGACCGGCGCCCGCCGAGAGCCCCAGTGGCGCCGACGACCGGGTTCCCACCGTCCCGGCACGATTCCGCCGCACCCAGGGCACTACCAGGGGCCGGGCGCCCTCCCGGTCGACGTCCGCCGGAAGACCCGGAGGGGGTAGTGGGGGCCGTGGGTCGTGCGCGGTCTTCGGGGGTGCCCGGGGGGTTGGCGGTCATGGGGTCCTCCTGGTCTGCTCGCTCCTGCCGTGCCGGCTCAGGCCACCGCCGGGGCCGGGGCGAGGCGGTTCAGGACGTCGAGGGCGAGATTGCGGGCGAGGGGCACCTTGTAGGCGTTGTCCCGCAGCGGCTCGGCGTGCGCGAGTTCCAGCGCCACGGCTCCCTCGAAGGCCTCGGGCGTCGCGGGGGCGCCCAGCAGGGCCAGCTCGGTGTGCCGGGCCCGCCAGGGCCGGTGGGCGAGCCCGCCGAAGGCGATCCCCGCGTGGTCGATGACGCCGTCCGCGACCCGCAGCACGACGGCGACGGACGCGAGGGCGAAGGCGTACGACGCCCGGTCGCGGGCCTTGCGGTAGGCGGACGGGACGCCGGCGGTGGCGGCCGGGAGCAGCACGCCGGTGATCAGTTCGCCGGGGCTGATCCAGGTGTCCCGGTCGGGATGCTCGCCCGGCAGCCGGTGGAACTCGGCCGCCGGAAGGCGCCGGGTGCCCTCGGTGCCGTACAGCTCGACCTGGGCGTCCAGCGCGGCGAGGGCGACGGCCATGTCGGACGGGTTGGTGGCGATGCAGTGCTCCGAGTGGCCGAGGACGGCGTGGTCGCGGTGGACGCCCTCCCTCGCGCCGCAGCCGGTGCCGGGCTCGCGTTTGTTGCAGGGTTTGTCCAGGTCCTGGAAGTAGGGGCAGCGGGTGCGCTGCAGCAGGTTGCCGCCGGTGGTGGCGGCGTTGCGCAGCTGCCCGGAGGCGCCCGAGAGGAGCGCCTGGGACAGCGCGGGGTAGCGGTCGCGGACGCGGGGGTCGGCGGCCAGGTCGCTGTTGCGCACGGTGGCGCCGACGCGCAGGGAGCCGTCGGGCAGCTCCTCGATCGTGGCCAGGGGCAGCCGGCCGACGTCGATGAGCAGGGCGGGTCGCTCGACGCCGAGTTTCATCAGGTCGACCAGGTTGGTGCCGCCGGCCAGATAGCGGGCGCCGGGGTGGGCGGCGTACGCCTCGACGGCCTCCTGGAGGCTGCCGGGCCTGAGGTATCCGAAGCCGTTCACCGGATCACGTCCTCCACCGCCTCGACGATGCGCGGGTAGGCGCCGCAGCGGCACAGGTTGCCGCTCAGGCGCTCGCGGATCTCGGCCCGGTCCAGCGGGACGGGCCGGCCGGAGGGGGCCGCGGGATCGGTGACGTGGGACGGGTGGCCGGCCGCTGCCTCGGCGATCATGCCGACGGCCGAGCAGATCTGCCCGGGGGTGCAGTAGCCGCACTGGAAGGCGTCGCGGTCGAGGAAGGCCCGCTGCAGCGGGTGGGGCTCCTCGCCGTCCCCGCCGAGGCCCTCGACGGTGGTGATCTCGCTGCCGTCGAGGGCGACCGCGAGCAGCAGGCAGCTGTTGACGCGGCGGCCGTCGGCCAGCACGGTGCAGGCACCGCACTGGCCGTGGTCGCAGCCCTTCTTCGACCCGGTGAGGCCGAGGTCCTCGCGGAGCAGGTCCAGCAGGACACGCCGGTGGTCGACGTGCAGGGTGTGGGGCTTCCCGTTGACCCGGAGGGTGATCTCCGATGCGGGAGAGAGCTGGTTTTCTCTGGTCATGGCAGGGGTGGCCTTCCGGACGGGCCCTGGTGTCCGTCCAGACCGCGTATCCACGCGACGGCGCCTCACACGTCAGGCAGGCCACACCCTTCGCTCACGGGTAGCGGACCAGGTCCGCGACGTTGCTCGAGGAGTTCGAGGGTCCTCCGGTGGTGTTGATGACGTGGCTGATGGTGCCGGTGCCGCCCAGGGAGACGGTGACCATGCTGGTGAAGTCGACGTTCGGGTTGCTCGGCACCTCGAAGGCACGGTCGGCGGTCACACTCGGGTTGACGTTGAAGTAGCAGTAGCTGCCGAGTCCGTACGCCTGGTGGCTGGTGACGGAGTCTGCGACCTTGTAGGCGGCGTAGCCGCGTGTGGAGCCGTTCATCCAGGCGGACTGGTTCGGCGGGTCGTAGGGCATCTCGTTCTGGAAGAAGTAGGTGCGGCCGCCGTTGCCGTTCCAGAGCACCTGGTACTTCTGGAAGTGCTCCACGAACAGGCCGTACATCGTCACGTCGTCGCCGTTGACGACGAGCCCGGTGTCGGCGGTGTTGCTGGTCCAGCCGACGCCGCTGCCGTGGTCGGCGCGCCAGAGCCACATGTGGTCGCCGATGACGTTGTCGCTGTTGACGACGAGGCCGGTGGCCGCCTTGCCGACGCCCGCGCCGCCGATGCGGAAGTAGACGTCGTGCAGGGAGGTCGGGTCGGCCGCGTGGGAGGCGGTGGAGCCGGCCGGCCCGACCTCGAGCAGGGTCTTCGAGCTGGTGGTGCCGGCGTCGAAGAGCAGGCCCGCGATCCTGACGCCGTCGACGTCGGCGACGGTCATCGCGGTGATGCCGTTGTCGGGGACGAAGGTGGCGAGCCCGAGGCCGAGGACGACCGTGTGGGGGCGGGTCACCTGCAGGGTCTGGTCGAGGTGGTAGACGCCGGGCGTGACGAGCAGGTTCTGCCCCGCCGCGAGGGCCGCGTTGATCTGTGCGGCGGTGGCGCCGGGCTTGACGACGTAGAACTGGCTGAGCGGCAGCGAGGTGCCGGACGGGCTGCCGCTCCCCCAGCTGGTGGCCGTGGAGTTGGAGCGTACGGACGGCACGAACACCTGGTAGTTCCCGGAGCCGTCGACGTACAGGAACGGCTTCTCGCGGGTGACCGGGCTCTGGGCGACGGTGGTGTACGGCGGGTTGGGGAAGCTGGTGGCGGGGACGCCCTGGCTGCCGACGAACACCATGTTCCAGTTGGACCCGGTCCAGCCGCCGAGCTGGGAGTTGCGGGTCAGCCACTGCTGCTGGGTGCCGGAGTCGACCCGTCCGTCCACCTTGCTGTCGGCGAGATAGCCGCCGGAGGACCAGCCGCCGTCGTCGAGGGCGAGGTTGCCGCGCAGATGCATCCGGCGGTACGGCGCGGCCTGCGAGACGGCCCAGCGGTCGCTGCCGTTCGTGGGGTTGACCGAGAGGTTCTCGGCGCCGCGCCAGAAGTTCTGCGTGGCGTTGCCCTGGAACCAGTCGGCCTCGGCGTGCACGGCGCCGTTGATCGAGACCGCGTCCGGGGTCAGGCCGAGGCCCAGCACCTGGGTGTAGAAGCCGACGTTGACGTCCGCGCTGTAGGCGCCGGGCTTGAACAGGACGGCGTAGCGCTGGGCGCCGAACTGGTTGGTCTCCTGCTGCTTGAAGATCGCGTCCAGCTTGCTCTGTATGGCGGAGGACGACATGGACGGGTCGAAGACGACGACGTTCGGACCGAGGTCCGGGTTCGTGGCCGACTGGGTCACGGGGACCACCTGGAAGCGCTGGGCGGCGGTGCCGTTGCAGGTGTACTGCTGGAGCTGCACGCTGTCGGCGGTCGAGGCACCGGGGTCGTCCAGGCACTTGCCGCTGTTCTTGTTGACGAGGTGGAAGGCGCCGCCGCCGTTGTCCACGGCCTGCCACTGCTGGTTGGCGCCGCCGCCGTAACTCCACAGCTGGACGGGCGCGTTGTCGGCGGTGGACACGTCGGTGACGTCGACGGACTTGCCGGTGTCGTTGCGGTTGTCGAGGTGGACGTAGCCGTTGCCGGCGTCGGTGAGGCTCCACTGCTGGGCGGCGCTGCCGTTGCAGGTGTACTGCTGGACGGGGGTGCCGTTGGCGGTGGCCGCGGCCTTGGCGTCCAGGCACTTGCCGCTCGCGGCGTTGATGACGGTCGTGAAGCCGGTCGGCAGGGCGGCGGCCCGGGCGGTGGCGGCGTGCGCGGGTCCGGCGCCGAGCAGGGGGGTGGGCCCGGCGGTGAGCAGGGCGGCGGCCGCCGCGGCGACGAGGGCGACGGCCGTCGGTCTGCGGCGTGGACGGGGAAACACGAGTTCTCCTGGGGGGCGGGGTCAGCCGGTGTAGGCGGCGAAGACGCGGGTGTAGTCCCAGTCGGACTGGGCGACGCCGGAGCAGCTGTCGGCGGGGCCGCCGGTGCACGGCCGGTCACGGTTGGCGGACCAGAAGGTGAGCCGGGCGAGGTGGTGCGCCTGCGCGTAGGCCAGGATGGTCCGGAAGTCGTTCACCGTGACGGTCTCGTTGTTGTCGGTGATGCCGTTCATGGACGAGATGCCCATGTCCCGGTAGGCCTGGTCGTCGCTGTAGCCGTATGCGTTCTTCAGTGCGTTCTTCAGACCCTCGGCCGCCTGGGTGGTCAGGTTGCCCATGTTCTGTCCGGCGCCGCCGAAGTCGAACGGCATGATGGCCCAGGCGTCCACGGTCAGCCCGGAGGACGCGGCGCGGTCGATGAGGCTGGTGTCGGGCCCGCTCTGCCCGGTGCCCTGGGTGATGTACACCTTCAGCCCCGGGTTGTCGGCCTTCACGGTCTTCAGCGCGTCCACGGTGCGCTGCTGCACGGTGGCGTTGCTGTAGGCGTCGGCCTCGATGTCGATGTCGATCGCCTTCAGGCCGTAGGCGTTGACGACCTTCTGGTAGGCCGCCGCCAGCTCGCCCGCGCTGGAGCAGGAGCTCTCCAGCTTGTTGCCGCTGTAGCCGCCGAAGGAGGGGATCACGTCACCGCCGTCGGCCCGCACGGTGTCGACCGTCTGCTGGTCGGCCCCGCCGGTCAGGGGGCGGCTGCCGTCCCACTGCGGGTTGCAGTAGCCGTTGCTGAGCACGAAGGCGAGGGTGAACCACTTCACGCCGGTGGCCTGGGTGATGGTGGCGGGGTCGGGCGGGCTGCCCCAGCCGTTGTAGAGGTACGGCGCGACGGCCATGGGCGCGGACGGGGTGCCGTCGCCCCCGCTCGCGGGTGCGTTCCACTTCTGGTTGGCGCCGCCGCTGCAGCTCCAGATCTGTGTCCGGGTGCCGTTGGCGGAGTTGTTGCCGGTGACGTCCAGGCACTTGTTCGCCTGGGGGTTGACGATGTCGTGGGCGGCGGTGACGGTCCACTTCTGGTTCGCGCCGCCGGTACAGCTCCACAGCTGTACCTTGGCGCCGTCGGCGGTCGAATCGCCGGTCACGTCCAGGCACTTGCCGAGGGCGCGGATGGTGCCGTCGGTGCCGACCGTCCACTGCTGGGCGTTCGTGCCGTTGCAGTCGTAGAGCTGGACGGGCGTGCCGTCGGCCGAGTTGGCGCCGGCGACGTCGAGGCACTTGCCGGCGAGCCCGGTGATGGCGCCGGTGGCGGCCTGGGCGGGGGCGGCGGTGAGCAGTCCGGCGGAGAGCGCGAGGACGGCGAGCGGGACTGCGGTGGGGAGTGGTCTGGCCATGTACGGGCGGCCTCTCGCGTGGGGGGTTTGGGGTCCAACACCGGTGAACAGAGTGGGCATTGGGGTGTCCGCTGGCTTTGTTTAAGGCGTGAAACTAAAGGTCCGGACCAGTGGAGTCAAGAGGCACGGCAGCAACTCGCCACGCCTGCACGGAGATTCGGCGATGATGGCCGCGTGATCGACTACGACGAGGAGGCCCGGGGGTACGACGCGTCCCGGGGTGGGGAACCGCGCGCCCGGGCGGCTGCGCAGGCTCTGGAGGAGCTGCTGCCCCAGGGCCCCGGGACGGTGCTGGACCTCGCGTGCGGGACCGGCATCGTCACCAGGAGGCTGCGACGGCCGGGGCGGACGGTGCTCGGTGCGGACCGCTCGGAAGGGATGCTCGGGCTCGCCTCTCGGCGCGTGCCGCGCGGTGTGATCCGCGCCGACGCGACCCGGCTGCCCCTGAGGCCGGGCTGCGTGGACGCGGTGGTGATCGTCTGGCTGCTCCATCTGCTGCCCGAGCCGGCCGCCGTACTCGCCGAGGCGGCCCGGGTGCTCAGGCCCGGCGGTGTCCTCGTCACCACCGTCGACAAGGACGGCGCCTACTTCGTGCCGGACAGCGACGTCGCCCGGGCCACGGCCGGCCTCCGGGAGCGGTATCGCCCCCGGGTCCCGGACGACCGCGCCCGGGTGCGGGAGCGGGCGGCCGCGCATGGGCTGCGGCCGGCCGGCGAGGCCGTGTTCCCGGGCGCCGGCCAGGGACGCAGTCCGCGCCGCTGGCGGGAGGTCATCGAATCGGGCCGGATCCCGTGGTGCGCGCAGGCCGGGCCGGAGCAGGCGGCCGAGGTGTGCGGGCGGCTCGCGGCCCTGCCGGAGCAGGACCGCGCTCGCCCGGATCCGCTGTACCGGCTTCTCGCACTGAAGAAGACGGCATAGCCGCTCAGACCGTCGGCACCTCGGCCACGAGCGCTTCCGCCGCCGTCTCCTCCCCCGGCGCCCGCACCGCACCCTCCCGCCCCGCGAACTGCGTCCGGTACAGCTCCGCGTACCGGCCCTGCGCCGCCAGCAGCTCCTCGTGCGTGCCGCGCTCCACGATCCGGCCGGACTCCACGACGAGGATCAGGTCGGCGGCCCGGACCGTGGACAGGCGATGGGCGATGACCACGGCGGTGCGGCCCTCCAGGGCCTCGGTGAGCGCCTCCTGGACGGCCGCCTCCGAGGTGTTGTCCAGGTGGGCGGTGGCCTCGTCCAGGATGACCACGCGCTGGCGGGCCAGCAGCAGCCGGGCGATGGTCATCCGCTGGCGTTCGCCGCCGGAGAGCCGGTAGCCGCGCTCGCCGACCACCGTGTCCAGGCCGTCCGGCAGGGACCGTACGACCTCGGCCAGGCGGGCGCGGCCGAGCGCGTCCCAGAGGTCCTCGTCCGTGGCGTCGGGGCGGGCGAGGAGGAGGTTGGCGCGGACCGTGTCGTGGAAGAGGTGGCCGTCCTGGGTGACCATGCCGAGGGTGCCGCGCAGGGAGGCGGCGGTCACGTCGCGGACGTCCACCCCGCCGATCCGGACGGCACCGGCGTCGACGTCGTACAGGCGCGGCAGCAGCTGGGCGATGGTGGACTTGCCGGCGCCGGAGGAGCCGACGAGGGCGACGGTCCGGCCGGGTTCGGCGCGGAAGGAGATACCGTGCAGGACCTCGGAGCCGCCGCGGGTGTCGAGGGCGGCGACCTCCTCCAGGGAGGCGAGGGAGACCTGGTCGGCGGCCGGGTAGGAGAAGCGGACGTCGTCGAACTCGACGGCGACGGGTCCCTCGGGGACCTCCCGGGCGTCCGGCTTCTCCTCGATCAGCGGCTTCAGGTCCAGCACCTCGAAGACCCGCTCGAAGCTGACGAGAGCGCTCATCACCTCGACCCGGGCACCGGCCAGCGCGGTGAGCGGGGCGTACAGGCGGGTCAGCAGCAGGGCGAGGGAGACGACCGCGCCCGCCTTCAGGGTGCCGTGCAGCGCGAACCAGCCGCCGAGGCCGTAGACGAGGGCCAGTGCGAGGGCGGACACCAGCGTGAGGGAGGTGATGAACACCGACTGGGCCGTGGCCGTGCGCACACCGATGTCCCGCACCCTCGCCGCGCGGGCCGCGAACTCCGCCGACTCCTCCTCCGGGCGGCCGAACAGCTTGACCAGGGTGGCGCCGGGCGCGGAGAAGCGCTCGGTCATCCGGGTGCCCATGGCCGCGTTCAGCGCCGCCGCCTCGCGCTGCATGCGGGCCATCCGGGTGCCCATGCGGCGGGCCGGCAGCACGAACACCGGCAGCAGCACCAGCGCGAGCAGGGTGATCTGCCAGGACAGGGTGAGCATCACCGCGAGGGTGAGCAGCAGGGTGACCAGGTTGCTGACCACGCCGGACAGGGTGTTGGCGAACGCCCGCTGGGCGCCGATCACGTCGTTGTTGAGTCGGCTGACCAGCGCTCCCGTACGAGTCCGTGTGAAGAACGCGACGGGCATGCGCTGCACATGATCGAACACAGCCGTTCTGAGGTCGAGGATGAGTCCCTCCCCGAGCGTCGCCGACAGGCGCCGGCCGAGGATGCCGAGCCCCGCCTCCGCGAGGGCGACGAGCGCGATGAGCAGGGAGAGCCGGACCACCGTGCCGGAGTCGTGCCCCGCCACGATCGCGTCGACGACGCGGCCGGCGAGCACTGGGGTGGCCACGGCGAGCAGCGCGGTCACCACCCCGAGCACCACGAACCGGGCGATGCCCGCGCGGTGCGGGCGGGCGAAGGCGGCGATACGGCGCAGCGTGGCTCGGGCGAAAGGCCGGCGCTCGTCCTGCGCGTTCATGACACTATGCAGCTGCATCCATGCGGTGGTCTCCATGCTCATGGAAGAGAACGTAGAACCTCAAGCTTCGTTGAGGTCAATGTTCCCGCCTTTTCACCCGCCGTTGGGACGGTCCGGAGAACCTCTGCGGATGTGACTGCCGTCCCGCTCTCCCCACCTCCCCGGGGACGACTCCCCCGTCGCGTCCCCGTCCGTCAGGTGCTGTGCCTGGTGCCGCTTTTGCTCGTCGCCGTGGTCGCCGTACGGAACCGCTCCCTGCTCGCCGAGGGCTTCGGCCAGCTGCGCACCGCCTCCTGGCCGTGGCTGCTCGCGGCGGCCGGCGCCACCTGTCTGACCTGGGTGGCCGCCGCGTTCACCCGCCAGGGCGCGGTGGTGCAGCCGCTGCCGAAGGGGCGGCTGCTGGCCACCCAGTTCGCGGCGGCCTCGGCGAACCACCTGCTGCCCACGGGGCTGGGCGCGGGCGCGGTGAACCTGCGGTTCATGACCGTGTGCGGGGTGCCGCTCGCCCGCTCCTCGGCCGCGCTCGCCCTGTATCTGCTGGCCGAGTCCGTGGGCCGGCTCGGTCTGCTGTCCGTGCTGCTGCTGGCCTTCCCCGACGCGCTGCGGCTCGGCCCGCTGCTGCCGGACGGCTCGGCCCTGCCGCTGCTGCTGGGCGCGGGCGGCCTGCTGGTGGTGGCGGCGGGCGTGGTGGCCCTCGTACGACCGCTGCGCGCCCGCGTGCACGCCTTCGTCCGGGATGCCCTCGGCGAGGCGCGGTCGGTGCACACCCGGCCGGCCCGTGCCCTGGCGCTGTGGGGCGGCTCGCTGGCCTTCCCCGCGCTGCAGGCGGCCGGTCTCGCCGCGGTCGGCCAGGCGCTGCGGCTGCCGGTGCCGGTGGCGCACATGGCGCTCGCCTACCTCGCGGCGACCGTCGCGGTGGCGCTGGTGCCGACACCGGGCGGGCTCGGCTCGGTCGAGGCCGCCCTGATCGTGGCCCTGATGGCGGTGGGCGGCCCGGCCGCGGTGGCCACGGCGGTGGTGCTCGCCTACCGCATCATCACCGTGTGGGTGCCGCTGCTGCCGGGGGCGCTGACGCTGGGGGCGCTGGTACGGTTCAAGGTCATCTGAGGCACAGTGGCCTTCCGAACCAGAACGAGGAGGGCCTGCCATGCCGGTCCGCGTGGAGCGCACGGAGTACGTCACCACGGTCGTCCTCTCCCGGCCTACGGCCCGCAACGCGGTGGACGGTCCCACGGCCGCCGAACTCGCCGACGCCTTCCGGGAGTTCGAGGAGGACGACGGGGCCCGCGTCGCGGTGCTGTGGGGCGAGGGCGGCACGTTCTGCGCGGGGGCGGACCTGAAGGCGATCGGCACCGAGCGCGGCAACCGTGTGGCCGAGGACGGTGACGGCCCGATGGGGCCGACCCGGATGCGGCTGTCGAAGCCGGTGATCGCGGCGGTGGCCGGGCACGCGGTCGCGGGCGGTCTCGAACTCGCGCTCTGGTGCGATCTGCGGGTCGCGGAGGAGGACGCCGTGTTCGGGGTGTTCTGCCGCCGCTGGGGCGTGCCGCTGATCGACGGCGGCACGGTACGGCTGCCCCGGCTGATCGGCACCAGCCGGGCCATGGACATGATCCTCACCGGCCGCCCCGTACCGGCCCGGGAGGCCTACGAGATCGGGCTAGCCAACCGGGTGGTGCCGACGGGACGCGCCCGCGCCGAGGCCGAGGCGCTGGCCGCGGACATCGCCCGCTTCCCCCAGGCCTGCCTGCGCAGCGACCGCGCGTCGGTCCTCGACCAGGAGGGGCTGGACGAGGAGGCGGCGCTGCGGGGTGAACTCCGGTACGGCCTGGAGGTGTTGGCCCAGAGCGCGGAGGGCGCCGCACGGTTCGCGTCCGGGTCCGGGCGGCACGGTTCGTTCACCGATCTGTGAGCGCTCGTCACGCACGGCACTGACAACGGGCCCGCTTCAGCCCACGCTCACCCGTACCTCACCGCCCTTCGGGTCGGCCTGGCCCGTCCAGCGGGCCGTGAGGGTCAGGGTGCGGTTGGGCAGCGCGGTCCCGAGGCCCGGCCGCGCGCGGAGCAGGAGGCGGCCGTCCTGATGGACCTGGAGGACCGGGCGGGTCAGCGGGGCGTCGGTGCGCAGGACGTAGCGGGCGGGCGGGTCGGCGGGGTTGACGCGGTTCGGGGCGATCCAGCGCAGCGGGGCCCCGACGGCGAGCGGGACTCCCGGGTCCGGCCAGGGGGCGCCCGCCAGGAAGTCCAGGACGGCACCGGCCACCCGGGCGCCCTCGGCGGCCGCCGTGCCGGCCCGCTCGACGGCGTGCAGGACGTTCCCGGCCGCGAAGACTCCGGGGCGCGAGGTGTGCAAGCCGCCGTCGACGGCGGGGCCGCGGGTGCCGGGATCCAGGGTGAGGGCGCCGCGGCGGGCCAGTTCGTGGTCGGGGACGAAGTCACCCGTGAACACGACGGTGTCGCAGGCCAGTACGGCCGTGCGCCCGTCGCGTCGGCGCACGCGGACCCCGGACAGGCGGCCGTGGCCGAGGAGTTCGGCGACCGTGGTGTGCGTCAGCAGCGGAACGCGGTCGCGCAGGCGGGCCGACCCGGCGCGCGCCCGGCCTGTCTGGGCCCGCGGGTGTTCCGTGACCAGGGCGACGACCTCGGCGCCGGCCGCGCGCACGGTGGCGGCCGCCGCGTACGAGACGTCCTCGGCACCGACGACGACCGCGCGGGTGCCGATGTGCTGCCCGTACAGGTGGACCGCCTGCTGGAGTTCTCCGGTCGTGTAGACCCCGGCGGGGCGGGTGCCGGGCACCAGCCGGGCGGTGCGCGGACGTTCACGGGCACCGGTGGCCAGCACGACGGCCCGCGCCTCGATGTTCTCCGGCCCGCCGGGACCGACGGCGCTGAGCACCGTACCGGCACGGGATCCGGCGGCCCCGGACACCGGACCGCCACCGGTGCCGCTTCCCGCGGGCCCGGCCGCGGAGTCCGCAAGGCCCGACCCCACGCCGGAGACGCCTGCCACCACCGGGCCCCCACCACCCGGCCCCGCGCCGGACCGCCCAGCCGCACCCCCGTCCGGAAGTCCCGCCCCGGGCGCCGACAGCCCCGTGCACGCCCAGTCCAGGACCGTCACCCCGGTCCGGATCACCGCGCCCGCCCGCCCGGCGGCCTCGGTGAGCAGACGGGCGTAGGCGGATCCGGTCAGCGGGTGCGTCCACGTGCCGAAGCCGCCGTGTGCGCAGTGCCGCGGGACTCCGCCCGCCTCGGTCTCCCGCTCCAGCACCTCCACGCGCCCCGCCCCGGCGGCGGCCAGCCGTGCGGCGGCCGCGAGTCCGGCGGGGCCGGCACCGACGACGAGGACGTCGATCAGGCGAGGGCTCGTCATGACCGCCCCCTTCCCCGTTCGAACAGCTCCCGTACCGCCGCCCCGCAGGAGAACCCCTGGCACCGGCCCGCCCGGGCCCGGGTGCGGCGGCGCAGGCCCTCCAGGGTGCGGGGCGGGATCGTCCCGGCGAGGGCGTCCCGGATCTCGCCGCGGGAGACGCGCTCGCAGTGGCACACGAGGGTGCCGTACTCGGGGTCGGCGGCGATGAGTTCGGGCCGCTGGTAGGGGCGCGGGAAGGCCTCGCCGAGGTTGGGCATGGTCACCGGCTCCGGCTCGCGCACCGGGCCGAGCTCGAGCCCCGTGCCGGCCAGCAGGCCGGTGACATGGGCGGCGATGGCCAGGGACGCGGTCAGGCCGGTGGAGCGGATGCCGCCGACGGTGACGTACGCCTGCTCGGGGTGGGCGGCGATGCGATAGTCCTCCTGCCCGGTGGCCGCGCGCAGCCCGGCGTAGACGGCGGTGACCTCCTCGTCCAGGAGGGCGGGCAGGATCCGGCGGCCCTTGGTCCGCAGTCCGGCCAGGCCGTCGCCGGTGGAGCCGGTGGCCCGCTTGTCGTCCAGGTCCTCGGCGGTGGGGCCGAGCAGCACGTTGCCGTAGACCGTCGGTGCGACCAGGACGCCCTTGCCGAGCGCGGTCGGTACGGGCAGCAGGATGTGCCGGACGAGCGGGCGGGCGAACTTGTCGTACACCAGGAGCTGGCCGCGGCGCGGGGTGACGGTGAAGTCCTCGTGGCCGAGCAGCCGGTCGACGGTGTCGGCGTGGAGTCCGGCCGCGTTGACCAGGTGGCGGGCGTGCAGGGTCCCACGGGAGGTGGACAGCCGGTGGCCGCTTCGCCAACTCGCCTGCTGCACCTTGGTGTTCAGGTGCAGGTCCACTCCGGCGCGGACCGCCTGGGTGGCGTAGGCCAGGGTCGTCGTCCAGGGGCAGATGATGCTCTCGCCGGGCACGTGCAGGGCGCCGAGCGCGCCGGGGCCGAGGTGGGGTTCGCGGGCGTACAGCTCGTCGGGGCCGAGCAGGCGCGTCTCGTGGCAGCCGTTGCGCTCGGCCTTCCCGGCCAGCCGGGGCAGGGTGGCGAGCTGCTCCTCGTCCCAGGCGACCAGGAGGGCGCCGACCCGTTCGACGGGGATGCCGGACTCGGCCGCGTAGGCACCGAGCCGGTCGTGGCCCTCCCGGACCAGCCGGGCCTCCAGGGTGCCGGGGGCCGCGTCGAAACCGGTGTGCAGGATCGCCGTGTTGGCCTTGGAGGTGCCCTGCCCGACGTCGTCCTGGGCCTCGACCAGGGCGACGCGCAGGCGCGGGTGGCGGGCGAGTTCCCGGGCGATGGCGCAGCCGACGACCCCGGCGCCGACGATCGCGACGTCGTACGCCGTCGTGGGCAGCGGGCCTTCCGCGGTGACGGTCATGAGCCGAGCAGGGCCGCGACGGCGGCCCGGAAACCGGCCCGGCGTTCGGCGGCCCGGTCGGCGGCGATGCGGGGTTCGTACACGGCGGCGGGCTTCCAGTCGGGCAGGGCCCGTGCGACGCCCAGGGTAGGGTCCGCGCCCAGGCGGGCGA
Organism: Streptomyces sp. NPDC001153; assembly: GCF_053598315.1. NCBI lineage: Bacteria > Bacillati > Actinomycetota > Actinomycetes > Kitasatosporales > Streptomycetaceae > Streptomyces > Streptomyces sp. NPDC001153. The sequence goes on along the minus strand of NZ_JBSFJZ010000011.1, from coordinate 195,189 downwards.
GGGCGGCCGCGCCGAGTGCGGTGGCGTCGGGCAGCGCGGACACCTCGACGGGGCGTTGCAGCAGGTCGGCCTGGGTCTGCATGAGCAGGGCCGAGCGGGTCAGGCCGCCGTCGACGCGGAGCGTGTCCAGCGGGGCGCCGAGGTCGGCGGCGGCCGCGTCGGCGAGTTCGGCGACCTGGGCGGCGATGCCCTCGCACAGGGCGCGCACCAGATGGCCGGGGCCGGTGTCGAGGCCGAGTCCGGTGAGCGAGCCGCGCAGGTCGCCGCGCCACCAGGGGGCGGCGAGTCCGGCGAGGGCAGGGACGAAGGTGACGCCGCCGCTGTCCGGGACGGTGCCGCCCACGGGGTCGAGGTCGGCGGCGGAGGAGATGATGCCGAGGTCGCAGAGCCAGCGGACGGCGGAGGCCGCGGTGTAGACCTGGCCGTCGAGGCAGTAGCTGGTCGCACCGGCCAGCCGCCAGGCGACACAGCTGACCAGGCCGGAGGTGCCGCGCCGGGGCCGGTCGCCGGTGTGGGCCAGCAGGAACGCGCCGGTGCCGTAGGTGCACTTGGCGGTGCCGGGTGCGGTGACGCGCTGGGCGAGCAGGGCGGCCTGCTGGTCGACGATCAGTCCGGTGAGCGGGATCTCGCGGCCGAACGCCGTGGTGGTGCCGACCGGCCCGGCGGCGTCGGTCACCTCGGGGAGGCGCTCGTCGGACAGGCCGTACATCTCCAGCGCCCTCGGCGACCACTGGGCGCGGTCCAGGTCGAGGAGCTGGGTACGGCCGGCGGTGGCGGCGTCGGTGGCGAAGGCGCCGGTGAGGCGGTGGACCAGCCAGGCGTCGGAGGTGGTGACGACGCCCTCGCGGGTGAGGTGGCGGCGGATCCAGGCCATCTTGGGGGCGGCGAAGTACGGGTCCAGGGGCAGCCCCGTCAGCTGACTCAACTCCTCGGCGTGCCCGGCGAGTTCGCCGCACACGGTCTCGGCGCGCCGGTCCTGCCACACCAGGGCGTCGGTGAGCGGGCGGCCGTCGGCCGGGTCCCAGGCGAGGACGGTCTCGCCCTGGTTGGCGAGGCCGAGCGCCACGACGTCCTCGCCGGCCTCGGCGAGCGCCTGCCGGCCGGCGTCGACCACGGAGTCGTACAGCTCGGCCGGGTCCGCCTCGACCAGCCCTCCGGGCAGGTACCGGGGGCGGACCCCGGCGAACCCGGAGCCCAGGACGCCGCGTTCCGGGCAGACCACGAGGGCCTTGGTGCCGGACGTGCCCTGGTCGACGGCGAGCACCGGACCCGTCATCGCGCCTTACCCCGCTCCGCACCGAAGATCACCGCGCCAGCCTGCCGCCGCGGCGGGACGGCGTCAAGCACCCTTGGGCGGCCAACTGGCTGAACAATCGGTTGAGTTGGTAACAATGGCAAGGCGGAACCCACGCCTCTATAGTGACCGCCGACCAGCACCCCACACCTCCGTCCGCCCACAGGAGGGCTGTTGCCACGCCACCCCGCCAGCTCGCCCGCGCCCCAGTGGCCCGGGGCAGTCGGCTGATGGCCAGAGAAGGACCCCGTCCCTCCTACGACCCCGCCGGCCCCGACCACGCCCTGCGCGCCGCGCTCCAGGATCTGCGCACCGGGCGCTGGATGGCCATGCGCACACTGCTCGCGGACACCCCGCCCGGAGGGCGGTGGACCCAGCGCACCCAGGTCCTCGCGGCGGCCGCCGCCGGCACCGACGTGGTGCGCGCCTGGCTCACGGAGGAGCCGGACAGCGTGCACGCCGCGGTGATGCGGGCGCGGGTCGGGGTGGAGCGGGCACTGCGCGCCCGGCGCGAGAAGCACCGCCGTACCCACGAGTTGTGGATCGAGGCCTGGGACGCCGCCCAGTCCGCCACCGGGATCGCCCCGCGGGACCCGGTGCCCTGGGTGTGCCTGCTGGCGCTGGCCCAGCTGGATCCGGAGCAGCGCTGGGAGGAGCACCGGGTGCCCGCGCCCGAACCGATGCTGCCGCCGGGACCCTGGGGGCTGCTGGCGGAGGCCCACGGACGCGACCCGTACAACCGCGAGGCCCACCACCGGATGCTCCAGTTCCTGTACGTGCGCGACGGCTCGGGCCGGCTCGCGCAGGCCGCGGGCTACGCCCAGTGGGCCGCCGGGCAGGCGCCCCCCGGCTCGGCACTGCACCTGCTGCCGCTGTACGTCCGCGTCGAGCGCTACCGGCGCGACAGCGGGCACGACGCGGCACTCGACCTGCACTGGGTGGCGGAGGACGCGGCCCGCGAGGCGCGGCACGCCCTGCACTCCTGGTTCGAGCACACCCACCGCGCCGAGCGCTCGCTGCCGGACCTCAACCACCTGGCCCACGCCCTGTGGGGGTCGCTCCGGTTCCCCGACGCGGCAAGGGTGTTCGACGCCATCGGCCCGTACTTCACTCCGCCGCCCTGGATGTACCGCACGCCCGACCGCGACCGTGCCGTGGAGGTCTTCATCCAGGCCCGGGACCGCTGCCGGGCCGCCGCGGACGGCTCCCGCTCGTGAACCGCCCCTGTCCTCGCCCCTCTTGACCCGGAGGTCCCCCGCATGTCCCCCACCCCCGATCCCGTGCCCTCGGCCGGCCTGCCCCAGCAGGACGAGGAGCAGCGGCTGCGCGAACTCGGCTACCGGCCGGTGCTGGCCCGCCGCATGGGCGGCTTCGGCAACTTCGCGATCAGCTTCTCGGTGATCTCGGTCCTGTCCGGCTGCATGACCCTGTACGGCTTCGGCCTGAACACCGGCGGCCCGGCCGTGATGCTGTGGGGCTGGGCGGGCGTCGGCCTGTTCGTGCTGTGCGTGGGCCTCGCGCTCGCCGAGGTCACCAGCGCCTACCCGACCTCCGGCGCGCTGTACTACATGGCGGACCGGCTCGGCGGCCGGCGCTGGGGCTGGTACACGGGCTGGCTGAACCTGCTCGGTCTGCTCGGCGCGATCGCCGGTATCGACTACGGCGCCGCCCTGTTCACCGGCGCGTTCGCGAACCTGCAGTGGGGCTTCACGCCGACGCCCGGCAGGACGATGCTCATCTTCTGCGCCATCCTGCTGCTGCACGCGGTGCTGAACCTGTTCGGCGTCCGCCTGGTCAGCCTGCTGAACTCGGTGAGCGTGTGGTGGCATCTGGCGGGTGTCGCGCTGATCGTCGGCGCGCTCGCGATCGTCCCCGACCACCACCGGTCGGCGTCCTTCGTGTTCACGAAGTTCGTCAACGAGACCGGCTGGCACAACCCGCTCTACGTCGCGGCGATCGGCCTGCTGCTCGCCCAGTACACCTTCTCCGGCTACGACGCCTCCGCGCACCTGTCCGAGGAGACCTCGCAGGCCTCGGTGTCCGCGGCGCGCGGCATCGTGCGGTCCATCTGGGCGTCCTGGATCGCGGGTTTCGTGCTGCTCGCCGGTCTGACCTTCGCCATCCAGAACTACGACGCCACGCGCAACACCGCCACGGGGGTGCCGCCCGCGCAGATCCTGCTCGACGGCCTGGGCACCGGCGGCGCGAGCGCGCTGCTCCTGGTGGTGATCGTCGCCCAGCTGTTCTGCGGAAACGCCGAGGTCGCCGCGGCCAGCCGGATGGTGTTCGCGTTCAGCCGCGACGGCGCGCTGCCCGGCTCGCAGCTGTGGCGCACGGTGAGCGGCCGCACCCAGACACCGGTGGCCGCCGTGTGGCTGTCCGTCGTCGTGGCGGGTGTCCTCGCCCTGCCGTCGCTGTACTCGGCGACGGCGTACAACGCGGTGACCGCCATCAACGTCATCGGCATCACCCCCGCCTACGCCATCCCGGTGCTGCTGCGGCTGCGCGCGGGCGACCGTTTCCGGCCGGGGCCGTGGCAACTGGGCCGCTGGAGCAAGCCGATCGGCTGGATCGCGGTGGTCTGGGTGGCCTGTGTGACCGTGCTGTTCTGCCTGCCGCAGGCCTCGCCGGTCACGGTCGACACGATGAACTACGCGTCGGTGGCGCTCGCCGTCGTCCTGGTCCTCGCGACCCTCTGGTGGTACATCGCCCGCCGCTCGTACGGCACGCCCACCGCGGCCGCGTACGGCAGCGACCGCGACCAGGCCGAACTCGCGGAGGGCATCGTCTGAGCCACCTGCCCGAAGAGCGCCGGTCCGGGTGCGAACTGGCGTTCCGGATGCGGCAGGATGAGCGATCGCGCCGGTCACCGGGGTTTGTCCGGCCGGCGCGATCGCACATCCCGCACATCGAGCAGGTGACAACGTGACGAGACCTCACAACTCCGCAGCAGGCGCGCGCCCCGGAGGTGACCGGTGAACCGCGCGCTGACCCTGGACGACCTCGTCCTCGCCGGCATCGCGGTGGCGGCGGGCCTGTTGCTGGCCTTCCTGTCCCGCGCCCTGCTGCGCTGGCTGGCCAAGCACGCCAAACGGACCCGCTGGAGCGGCGACGACGTCATCGTGGACGCGCTGCGCTCGGTCGTGCCGTGGGCGGCGATCGCGGGCGGTGCGGCGGCGGCCGCGGCCGTGCTGCCGCTGACGCGGACCGTGCAGCACCACACCGACCAGTTCCTCGAGGTGTGGCTGATCTTCGTGGTGACCCTGTCCGCGGCCCGGGTGATCGCCGGACTCGTCCGTACGGTCACCCAGTCCCGCTCGGGCGTGGCGGGCTCGGCGACCATCTTCGTCAACATCACCCGGATCCTGGTCCTCGCCATCGGCTTCCTGGTGGTCCTGCAGACCCTCGGCATCTCCATCGCGCCCCTGCTGACCGCCCTGGGCGTCGGCGGTCTGGCGGTCGCCCTCGCCCTGCAGGACACCCTCGCCAACCTCTTCGCGGGCATCCACATCCTGGCCTCCAAGACGGTCCAGCCGGGCGACTACATCCGCCTCGGCAGCGGCGAGGAGGGGTACGTCGTCGACATCAACTGGCGCCAGACGACGGTCCGTCAGCTGTCCAACAACCTGGTGGTCATCCCCAACGGCCAGCTCGCCAAGGCCAACATGACCAACTACACGCATCCCGAGCAGCGGTTGACGGTGCTGGTGCAGGTCGGGGTGGGCTACGACGCCGACCTGGAGCACGTGGAGCGCGTGACGGCGGAGGTCGTCGCGGAGACCATGCGCGAGGTGGAGGGCGCCGTACCGGACCACGAGCCCGCCATCCGCTTCCACACCTTCGGCGACTCCCGCATCGGCTTCACGGTGATCCTCGGCGTCGGCGAGTTCAGCGACCAGTACCGCATCAAGCACGAGTTCATCAAGCGCCTCCACCGCCGCTACCGCACGGAGGGCATCACCATCCCCGCCCCCGCCCGCACGGTGACTCTCCAGCAGGGCGCGGTGGCGATTCCACTACAGCGCAGCGGAGAGAACGCCACACCGGGCTCCGCCCGGGACGAGCAACACCTCTACTGAAACAACCGGGGGCTACCGGGGCGACCACCGGCGGCAGCCCGGCCGCCGGCGCCCCGCAGGGACAACCACCGCCCCGGCACCCACACCCGAAGCCGGCCACGGCGGCACAACCACGCCCCGGCCGGCGGCACCCGACATGCACAGGCACGCAACGGGCTCCGCCCGGGACGAGCAACACCTCTACTGAAACAACCGGGGCTGCCGCGGCGACCACCGGGCGGCAGCCCGACCGCCGGCGCCCCGCAGGGACAACCACCGCCCCGGCACCCACACGCCCAAGCCGGCCACGGCGGCACAACCACGAGCAACACCTCTACTGAACAACTGAGGCCGACCGGGGGGCGCCGCGGGACCGGTGTCGGCAGGCCGCCCGGGCGGTCGCAAGACGTGCGATGCCGTGGGCGAACGCAGCCAGGACGGACGGCCGGAAACGTCGGCACTCTCCGCCTCCTCGGCAGCGCCGTGGGCTGGAGGGAGTCCACCGTCGTGATGAAGTCGGCGACCTCGCCGGCACCGCCGGCCGGCCGTCACCCCGCGTTCGCCGTCCAGCAGCGAGGCGTAGACGCTGGGCGGGGCCGAAGCGCGGGGCGCACCGCCGGTCGGCGGTCGTGCCGGGCGGCACCGGGGCCGCGGTCCGGCTACGGGCTCTTGGCGGATTCCTGCCCCTGGACCACGCACAGGGCCCAGATGACGAAGCCGGAGACGGCGATCATCACGACGGACCACACCGGGTAGTACGGCAGGGACAGGAAGTTGGCGATGATCACCAGGCCGGCGATGGCCACGCCGGCGACACGTGCCCACATCGACGGTCCGAACAGACCGAAGCTGACGATCACGGCGATCGCGCCCAGGACCAGATGGATCCATCCCCAGCTCGTCAGATCGAACTTGAAGACGTAGTTGGGCGTCGTGACGAAGACGTTGTCCTGAGCGATCGCCATGATGCCCCGGAACACGCCGAGCAGCCCGGCGATCATCAGCATGACGCCCGCGAAGGAGGTCAGGCCGCCCGCCCATGCCTGCTTGGTGCTGCGGGTGTGGGCGCGGGAGGGGGTCGTGGTCATGGGTGGCCTCGATTCGTTCTCGTGGACGCGTCTCAGCGCCCGGTGGAGGTGTGTACGCTGTCGCCGGGCCGGGCCGGGCCGGCACCGCTGAGGACCAGCTCCTTCGCCCTGCGGAACTCGTCGTCGGTGATCTCACCCCGGGAGCGCATGGCGGAGAGCTTGGTGAGCTCGTCGGCGCTGCTGGTGCCGGTCGCGCCCTGCGCGGTCTGCCGCACATAGGAGTCGAAGGCCTCCTGCTGGGCGCGCGCCTGCGCAACTTCCCGCCGCCCCATGCCCTTGCCGCGGGCGATCAGGTAGACGAAGACGCCCAGGAAGGGCAGCGCGATCACGAACAACGTCCAGCCGGCCTTGCCCCAGCCGCCCATGTCGTCGTCGCGGAAGATGTCGACGATGACCCGGAACAGCAGGACGAACCACATGATCCACAGGAAGAACACCAGCATGGTCATGAAGGCACCCAGCACCGGGTAGTCGTACGCGAGGTAGGTCTGCGCGGTCATGTCATTCCTCCGTCCGGGGCACCGGCTCGCCGAGCCGGTTTCTGCCGTTCTCACCGTGCACCCCACGAGGGAGGGGCGTCCTCACCCGATGCGGGTGATCGTGCCGGGGATCAGTCAGCGGAGCCGGGTACGTCCGGCGGCATGCCGCTCCGGCGCAGTGCGGCCCGCCACGCGAAGGCGGTCACCAGCTCGGCCAGGCCCAGCAGCACGAGCCACAGGCCGAGCAGCCGGGTCAGCGCCCGTGCCGACTCCGCGGGCAGCGCCAGCACCACGATCCCGGCGACGATGCCGAGCAGCGCGGCGCCCAGGACGACCCAGCGGTGCGGAAGGTCCTTGGCGGCGATCGCCGGGTAGAGGGTGAGGAGGCCGGACGCCAGCCACAGAAGCCCGACGATCAGCGACAGCGCGGTGATGGTCTGCAGCGGATTGCGCAGGCAGAGCACGCCCGCCAGGACGTACAGCACCGCGACCAGCAGACCGGCGAGCCGGTCCCCGTGGTCCTCCCGCGCGAACGCCGTCACGCACCGGATCGCGCCGGTGAGCAGCAGGTAGAGGCCGATGAGCACCGCGAGGACGTGCAGTGTCTCGTCCGGCCAGACGAGAATCAGCGCCCCTGGTACGAGCGTCACGATCGCCGCCCCGAGGATCCAGGTCCAGGAGCGGGCGATCGCCGTCATGGCCTGTGCGGGGCCGGTGGCCGCCTCGCCGGGCAGATGCGACAGGCCGGCCCGCTGCGCCTCTCCACGCGGTTCGGTCATGGCTCCTCCTCGCGCGATGGGATCAGGCCGCTCACGGACTCTCGGCGGGGCGGCCCACGGCCCCTCGAGGGCACAGCCTGCCGGGGCGGCCGCCGCTCCGGATCACCCGCCGCGGGTGATCCCTCCTCCCGGTCCGGGCGCTGGGGTGGACCCGACGGGCGCACGGCCCTTGTTCCGGCGCCCCGCGCGAGCCCGGTCCCGGCGGCGGAGCACGGGCCGCAGGACCAGGAGAGTGGATCATGACCGCACCGAGTGCCGTCACCGTCTCGTCGTCACCGGCCGACCGGGCGGCCCACGGCAGGCAGGCGCGCAGGCGCGCCCCGCGCTCGGGCCACGGCGAGTTCGAGCCCGCGCCGCACCGGCCGGACGTCATCGACGTACTGGAGCACCAATCGACCGGCCGGGTACCGGAGTTGGTGCCCATCCGCTACGGCCGCATGCTCGCGTCCCCGTTCCGCTTCTACCGTGGTGCGGCGGCGGTCATGGCGACGGACCTGGGCACGCTGCCGGACACCGGGCTCCAGGTCCAGTTGTGCGGGGACGCGCAGCTGCTGAACTTCGGGCTGCTGGCGTCGCCCGAACGGCATCTGGTCTTCGACATCAACGACTTCGACGAGACGTTCCCGGGCCCGTTCGAATGGGACGTCAAACGGCTGGCGGCCAGTTTCGTCATCGCGGCGCGGGCCAACGGTTTCACGGAGCGGGAGCAGGACGACGCGGCGGGCGCCTGCGTGCGGGCGTACCGGGAGCGGATGCGGGAGTTCGCCGGCATGCGCACGCTGGACATCTGGTACGCCCAGGACGACGCCGACGTGATGCGCGAGTTGCTGGCCACCTCGATGAGCGGGGAGACCAGGCGCCGTACGGCCGAGGCGGCCTCGCGCGCCCGTACCCGGACGCACCTGCGGGCGTACGCCAAGCTCACCCGGCTCACGCCGGAGGGCCGGCGGATCGCGGCGGACCCGCCGCTGGTCACCCCGCTGCGGGAACTGCGCGGCCAGTCCTCGGGCGAGGAGGAGGACAAGGAGCTCCAGACGCTGCTGGAGTCGTACGCGCGGACCCTGCCCGCGGACCGGCGGCACCTGCTGAGCCGCTTCCGGCTGGTGGACATGGCCCGGAAGGTGGTCGGGGTCGGCAGCGTCGGCACCCGGTGCTGGATCCTGCTGCTGCTCGGCCGCGACGACGACGATCCGCTGCTGCTGCAGGCCAAGGAGGCACAGGAGTCGGTGCTGGCGGCACACACCGGCGGCGAACGGTACGACAACCAGGGCCGCAGGGTGGTGACCGGCCAGCGGCTCCTCCAGGCCGCCGGTGACATCTTCCTGGGGTGGACGCACGTCGTGGGCCTCGACGGGCGCGGACGGGACTTCTACGTACGGCAGTTGTGGGACTGGAAGGGCAGTTTCCGGCCGGAGACCTGGGACCCGGTTCTGCTGCGGCTGGTCGCCCGGGTGTGCGGGGCGTCGCTGGCACGGGCCCACGCCCGGTCCGGCGATTCCGTCGCCATCTCCGCCTACCTCGGGGGCACCGACCGCTTCGACCGTGCGCTGGCCCGGTTCGCGCAGGCCTACGCGGACCGCAATGAGCGGGACTTCGAGGCGCTGGGCGAGGCCGTGCGCGCGGGGCGGATCGTGGCGGCCGATCGGTGAGTGACCGTACGCCGGGTGGCGGTCACTCCGGTACTTGCCGCATCTCCACGACCCGCAGGCCCAGGGACTGGCAGCGGTTCAGCAGCCCGTACAGGTGCGCCTCGTCGACGACGGGACCGAACAGCACCGTCTGACCGGACATCTTCACGTGATCCAGCTCCGGGAAGGCCTTGGTGAGGGTCTCCGACATGTGTCCATCGACGCGGATCTCGTAGCGCATGGGCCGTACTCCCGCCGCGGGCCGCTGCGGTCTGCCTGCGGACTTGCTGCGATCCTGCTCCGCCCGGCCGCGCCGGGCCTCACCCGGCGCAGGTGACCGGGGGCCGGGCTTCAGTGGCTCAGCGCGATCTTGAAGGTGATGATCGCCAGGCCGAGCAGCAGATTGACCGCGGCGGTGCCCGCCACCAGCCGCCACGACGCTCCGGCCTGCCGTGCGCCGGCCGCGGACCAGCCCACCTGGCCTGCCACCGCGACGGCGACCGCCAGCCAGGCCGCGCCGCCGACGTCCAGGCCGAGCAGCGGGCTGACGGCGATGGCGAGGGCGGGCGGGACGGCCGCCTCGACGATCGGCCACTCCTCTCGGCACACCCGCAGGACCGTCGGCCGGTCCAGTGCCCGTTGCGCGAGACGGGCCCCGAACAGCTGGGCATGGACGTGGCCGACCCAGAAGACGAGGCCGGTGAGCAACAGCAGCATCACCAGTTGCAGACGGGGGAACTGTCCCAGGCCACCGGCGCCGATCACCACCGACGCCGCCAGCATCGATCCGTACACCGCACCCGTGTAGTCGGCGTGGGCGCGGCGCTCGGTGCGGCGTTCCCGGGCCGTGGTGCGGCCGGTCGAGGACATCGCCGTGGCCTTCCCGCTCACTCCGTGGCGCCGGTGGCGCCGGCCGGTGCGCCGCCCTGCGACGGCTGTGGACGGCGGGACGGCGCGGTCGGCAGGTGCCGGGTGACGAGGAAGCTCGCCAGGGTGATGCCGCCGGTGGCGAGGATCGCCGACTTCAGGCCGTAGAGCTGTGCCGAGGCGTACGAGCCGGTGAGGGCGTCGACCTCGGACGGCGGCAGTCCGGCGTGCTGGGCGGCCGAGCGCACCTGGTCGGTGGGCACGAAGCTGACCCCGGCCTCCAGGTGGACGCCGGTCTGCTGCCGGGTCTGGGCCGACAGCCGGGGGTTGCTCTCCACCTCCGTGGTGAACGCGTGCACCAGCGCGCCGATGAGGACCGAACCGATGAGCGCGGTACCCAGCGCCGAGCCCAGGTTCTGCGCCGTGAACTGCAGGCCGCCGACCTCGCTGCGTTCCGCCTCGCCGACGCTGGACTGGACGACGTTGCCCAGCTGGGAGGCGAGCAGCCCCATGCCGATGCCGAGCACCGCCATGGCGCCGGCGAACTGAGCGTTGTCGATCTTCGTTTCGATGGTGGCGAGCAGCCAGACGATGGCCGCCGCCAGCGTGAGCAGGCCGATCCGGACGACCCGGCGCGGCCCCATGGCGCGGCCGGCCCGCGCGGCGCCGAGGGAGGTGACGAGCATGGTGACGGACACCGGAAGCAGCCTGAGCCCGGTCTGGAAGGCGTCGAAGCCCTGCACCACCTGCAGGTACAGCGGAATGGTGAAGAACAGTCCCAGCAGGATCAGGTTCTGGCTCAGCAGGGTGAGCAGGCCGGAGCGCAGGGGCGGCACGCCGAACAGCGACAGGTGCACCAGGGGGTCGGCGCCCGCGGCCTCCCGCCCGCGGTCCCAGTGCGCGAACAGGGCCAGTACGGCCACCCCGGCGGCGACGACGAAGAGGGTGGGCGCGAAGCCGAGGACGGTGAAGGGCGGGTTGCGCGGCTTGACCCAGCCCCAGGTGCTGCTCTGCAGCACGCCGAGCACGCCGAGCCCGAGTCCGCCCGCCGAGAGGACCGCGCCGACCACGTCCAGCCGGGGCGGCGGTCCGGTCCGCGCGGCCTCCTTGATGACCCGATGGCACAGCAGGATGACGAGGACGACGACGACCTCGCCCGCGAAGACCAGCCGCCAGGTCAGGTACGTCGTCACCCAGCCGCCCAGCAGCGGGCCCACGGCGATACCGGCGCCCGCCAGTCCGCCGATCACACCGTAGGCGACGGCCCGGTCCCTGCCCCGGTAGGACTCGGCGACCAGGGCCGCCATGGCGGGCAGCACCATCGCGGCGCCGAGCCCCTCGATCACCGACCAGCCCAGGGTGAGCACCCACAGGGTGGGCGCCAGGGCGGTGAGGGCCGAACCGGTGCCGTAGACGACCAGGCCGAGCAGGAACAGCCGACGGCGGCCGTGGATGTCGCCGAGCCTGCCGCCGATGATCATGAACGCGGCCATGACCAGCGCGTACAGCGTGATGACGGCCTGGATGGCGGTGACCTCGGTGTGGAAGTCCTCGACCAGCCGGCTGATGGAGACGTTCATGACGGACGTGTCCAGGACCATCAGGAACTGGGCTGTCCCGAGCACCATCAGAGCGCGCCAATGTCCCACGGTGTCCACCACCTCGCCCGGGTGCTCCCGGCCGCTCGCGCGGTCCCGTGACGACCGCCCCGGCCTGCCCGGCCGCCGTCTTCATCGCAGCGGGGACCGCCGCCTCGGCGCCTCACCCGTCACGGGCGAACCACCCGGCCGGAGGTCAGATCAGCCCGTGGTCGCGGGCGCGGCGCACCGCCTCGGCGCGCCCGTTCACCCCGAGTTTCCGGTAGGCGCTCTTGAGGTGGGTCTTCACCGTGTTGACCGAGACGTACAGGTCGGCGGCGATCTCCTCCGTGGACATCAGGTCGGCCAGCCTGCCCACGACCTCGCGCTCGCGTCCGCTCAGCTCCTCGACGACCAGGGACGAGCCGTCCGCGGCCGCTCCCGGGCCGCCGGGCGGGGCGGGGTGGCCCAAGGTGAGCCAGCCCGCGGCCAGATCCTGCAGAGGCGGTGAGTCCAGCAGATGCCGGATGCGCGGTCCGGCTTCGAGGAAGGGGCGCCGCAGCCGCTCCCGCCGGGCCTGCAGCAGGGCACCGGCGAGCAGTTTGCGAGCGGCGGCGACGTCCGTCTCCTGGGCGGCCCCGGCACGCACCAGCGCGCACCGCACGGCCGCCCTCGGGCCGGTGCACCGTTGCGTCCGCATGTGGTCGAGCAGGCCGAGCGCGGCTTCCTGGTCCCCCGCGGCGAACCTCGCCCAGGCCAGCTCCGCCGCCCACGGGGGCTCACCGTCGCAGGAGACGTCGTCGAGCACCTTCAGGGCGCTTTCCGTGCGGCCCTCGGCCAGATGGGCGGCGGAGGCGACCAGCGCCCTCTGGGCCTCCGCCCAGGGCGAGTTCACCAGGGCCGGCACATCGAGGTCGGCCGCCGCCGCGGCGGCCCGTGGCTCCCCCCGCGACAGCAGCAGCCGGGAGGTCGCGAGGGCCCGGCCGGCGGCCGTCACCGGATCGCGCGGGGCGCCCGAGGCCGCCGCCTCGTCCAGCAGGGCCTGTGCCTCGGGCAGTTCGTCGCGGTCGACGGCCACGGCCGCCAGCACCAGCTGCCCGAGGCCCGCGCCGGGGAAGCCGGGGTCGCGCAGGCCGAACCGCTCCGTCTCCCTCAGGGCCGCCCGGGCCTTGCGCTCCGCCCGGCAGAGCCAGCCGTTCAGGTAGTCGATCAGCGCGAGCTGGCCGAGGGAGTCCTCGCGCGGCAGCGTCGTCGCGACGCCGCCGGGGCATCCGGCCACGGCGGACAGGGCGGCGCGGGCGTCGTCGAAACGCCCGGCCCACAGCCGGGCCGCGCCCACATGGGTCAGCAGCAGGGCGCTGAACTCGGGGTGTGTGTCCAGCAACTCGGCGGAGACCTCGCCCCACAGCCGCTCCGCCGTCGTCGCGGCCTGCTCGGCCATGCCGGGCGAGCCGGTCAGCCGGGCCGCCAGGGACTGCAGCAGCACCAGGCTCAGCCGGGCCGCGGCGTCCGGCTGCGCGGCCAGGCGCTCCTCGGCCCGGCGCAGCTGGACCAGGCCGCGTTCCACATCGCCCCGGGACAGCTCGCGCGCGGCGCGCACCAGGTCCGCCGCCGCGCTCGTGGCCTCGGGGCCCATCCGGGAGAACAGCTCGACGAGGTCGTTCGCGCGCAGGCCGGTGAAGAGCCGGCCGATGGCCAGGTCGTCGACGAGGGTCCGGGTGGTGAAGTTCCAGTCGCCGGCGGCCGCGCCGTGCGCCAGCGCCTCGGGCAGGGCTCCGGAGGCGTGCAGCCACTGCGCGGCACGACGGTGCAGTTCGGTCTCGAGCCCGGGCGAACGGAACCGCAGGTGGGCCCGGAGTATTTCACCGAAGAGGGGGTGCAGGCGGTACCACGAGTGCCCGAGGTCCTCCACGAACGCGTTCTGGCTGTGCAGTGCGGCGAGGATCGGCTCGGCACCGCCGCGGCCGGTCAGCTCCGCGACCAGCTCGGGGGAGAAGCGCTCCACGACACTGACTCTCAGCAGGAGGTCCTGCACCCGGGCCGGCTGCCGCTTCAGCACCTCGGTGAGCAGGAAGTCGGCGATCGTGCTCCGGCCCGCCTCGAAGTCCCGCAGATACGCCGCCGGGTCCGGGCTCTGCCGGGCGGCCAGGGCGCACAGGCGCAGCCCGGCGGCCCAGCCCCCGGTGCGTTCCACCAGCGCGCGAACGGCCGCCGTGGGCAGGCGCAGTCCGTGCAGCTCCAGGAGCGCGGCGGCCTCCTCGACGGTGAAGGCCAGCTCGGCGCCCCGGATCTCGGTCATGGCCCCGGCAGCCCGGTAGCGGTGCAGCGGCAGCAGCGGCTCGGTGCGGGTGACGACAACCAGGCGCAGCCCCCGCCCGGCGTGGTGCAGGACGAACTCCAGCTGTTCCGCGATCCGTGCGGAGGTCACCCGGTCGAACTCGTCCAGCACGAGGAGGACGGGCCGCTCCAGCCCGCTCAGTTCGTGCGCGAGACGGGACAGCAGCCCGTGGTCCACGCGGCTCGCGTCGCCGGGGCAGCCGATGTCGGACGGCAGCGGTACTCCGGCGGCACGCAGGGCCTCGAGCACATACGCCCAGAACACTCCGCAGCCCTGGTCCTCCGCCTCGGTGGTGAACCAGGCCACTGGTTGCCGGAGCCGGGCGGCCCAGTCCGCGACCAGCAGGGTCTTGCCCGCGCCGGCCGAGCCGTTGACCATCGTCAGCGGTGTTCCGAAGGCCTGGTCGAGGTGTTCGGCGAGCCGCGGACGGCGCACGAACACGGCCGGCGTGGCCGGCAGGGCGAACCGGGTCCGGAGAAAGGGTTCGCCCAGCGGATCGACGTGTGTGACGGCCGATCGCCTCGAGTTCTTCTGCCGCGTGGTCACAGGGTCACCGCCCTGTCGTCGGGCCTGCGGAGCGAGCTCCACTCGATCAGGATCCCAGTTTTCCGGCCCCGGCGCAGGTCGGACCGGGCCGCTCGGCCCACCCCCACACCTCCCCGCCCCCACGCCCCCACGCCCCACACGTCCCCGCAGTGCGGGTCAGGTTCCTCCCACGGGAGGCGCGCGCGGCCCGGCTCCGTGAAATGCCCCGGTCAGTGCTCGCCCCCGGCCGGCCGCGGCTCCCCGCGCGTCGCGTTCAGCTGCACGCGCCCGGCGGCCGCCAGCAGGGCGAGCACCGCCAGGACGCCGAGCAGTACGAGGACCAGCAGCAGGACGGTGAGCACCGTCGGATGGTTCCAGAGCGCGAAGACGAGCGCGATGATCAGCAGGACGAGGAGCGTGACGGCCCGGCGGTAGGCCAGCGCCCACGCGCCGACCCGCCCGGCGCCGACGTGATGGGCGGCCGCCCAGCGCGCCGCGGAGTCCGCCGTGTGGTCGGAGTAGCCCCGGACGGCCACGGGCAGCCGTCCCGGCCCGACGAAATAGGCACCCAGCGCGACGACCACGCCGAGAACGACGGCCGTACGCAGGCTGACCCGCAGGAAGCGGAGAAGGGTGTCGAAGACTGCTCCGGCGGCAGCCCTGGACTGCACCTGGGGCGGCAGGTGGTCGAGGTAGTAGCTCCGCGCCACGACCAGGCCGATGGCCACGACCAGGCAGGCGAAGGCGGCGCCCAGCGCGGTGCGTGCCAGGGCCCGGCGCCGGTGGTGGGCCAGGAACACCCCTGCGACGCCGAGGAGGACGACGATCACCGGGAACCAGTTCCCGACGATGTCGAGGAGGCGCGCGCCCTTGCGGAACTTGGCGAGCTCGTCGGAGTGGAACAGCACCAGCTGCTTGTTCACCTGCGGGATCTTCTCGGCGGGTTTCAGGCCCGCGTCGACCAGTTCCTTCTTGACCCGGTCGACGGCCGTGCCCACGTCCAGGGTGACCGTGCCGTCGCTGACCCCGAACGCGCCGCGTCCCTTGCCGGTCAGGGCGTGCACGACGGCGTTGTGGGCGCCGCGGTTGGCTTCGCGCCACACCGTCGCGAACGCGTTGCTGTGGACGACGCGGGTGGCGATCTTGGTCACGGCCGAGTCCACGGCGGAGTCGATCTGCGGTCCGAGCCGGCTGACCGCGTCGGCGGCGATCGGCGGCAGACCCTGGGACTGCAGCCAGGAGGCGATGTCCCCGGCGACCCGCTTGCCGTCCACGTGAGTGCCGACCGCCTCGGTGATCCGGTGGACCGCCGCGTCCTGGACCGCGGGTTCGGTGGCCAGGGGCGCGACCGTGGCCACATAGCGGTCGGTGTCGAGCGCGATGTCGTGCACCCAGGTGGCCAGGAGCGCGACGGGTACGAGGATGCAGGTCAGCACGATGAGCACGGCGGAGGCGGTGTTCCGCGCCATCCGACCCGCGACGGACCCGGAACCCGCGGAGCGGCCACCGGGCGGCCCCACCTGACCACCACCGGGCGGGCCCGCCGGAGGACCCCCGGGAGGCTTTCCCTGCCCACCACCGCCGGGCGGCTGCCCGTGCCCACCACCGGAGGGGCCCGCCTGACCACCGCCGGAGGGGCCTGCCTGACCACCGCCGGAGGGGCCCGCCTGACCCCCGCCGGAGGGGCCCGCCTGACCACCGCCGGAGGGGCCCGCCTGACCACCGCCGGAGGGGCCCGCCTGACCACCGCCGGACGGGCCCACCGGACCACCGCCGGAGGGGCCCACCGGACCTCCGCCGGACGGCGTTCCCTGCCCACCACCGCCGGGCGGCTGCCCTTGCCCACCACCGGAGGGGCCCGCCTGACCACCACCCGGCGGGCCTGCCAACGGACCCCCGGGCAGCTTCCCCTGACCACCACCCGGCGGGCCTGCCAACGGACCCCCGGGCAGCTTCTCCTGCCCACCGCCAGAGGAGCCCCCTTGACCACCACCGGACGGGCCCACCGGACCTCCGCCGGACGGCTTTCCCTGCCCACCACCGCCAGGCGGCTCCCCGTGCCCACCACCGGACGGACTCACCGGACCACCAGGCGACAGTCCCCGCCCACCACCAGACGGACCCACCTGACCACCGCCGGGCGGGCCCGCCTGGGCACCACCGTTCGAGCTCGGCTGCTCGCCGCCGCTCGTGCCCAGGTGGTCCGGCGGATCCGGGGCAGGGTCGGGCCGACGCGCGTCCCGGGCCGGCCGGTCCGCCTCGCCGCCCGGTGGGTTCGCGCCCCAATCCCCTGCGCCGCCCGGCGAGTTCGCACCGGCTCGGTCCGGCCCGTGTGCCTCAGTCGGCCGGTGCGGATCCGGCTCCGGTGACTGCGGGTCGGGCGGCGTGGTCATGGACCCTCCGGCGTGGTGGTTACCTGGACAGCACCATTGCCTCAGCCCCGCGGACGCTCCGCGCGCCGGGCGGTCCGGACGGGCTACCCCGGCCCCTGCCCCGGCGCGCCTTCACCTGCCGCGTGCTCACGGTCGCGCAGCGGGGGCGGGCTGCCGAGGCGTGCCGCCAGGAAGGGCTCCTGCGCCAGTACGGCGCCCACGCTGACGGCGACGGCCGTGGCGACGCAGACCACGATCAGCCAGGACAGGAGCACGAACACGGACCCCACGGAACCGTAACTGGCGAGGGCGCGGTTGAGAGCCCGCGGCATGTACACGCGCGCGGTCACCGCCAGCGTGGTGAGGACGGTCGCCGTGATCAGAGCACCCGGCAGCAGGGGCTTCCAGCCGACCTTGCCGCCGAGCAGCAGATGCTGGGTCCACCACCACAGGCCCACCTGGCTGACCCAGGTGAGGGGGATGCCGAGCCAGGCACCGGCTCCGAAGCCGTCACGCAACGGGCCCTGGAGCACCAGGACACCGATCCACAGGACCAGCCAGGCCAGCCACCGCCAGGCGGCGATTCGAGTCCCGGTGCGCGGGATCTCCCAGGCTCGCTTGCACAGACGTTGCATCGCCCGGCTGACGGCGGTGGCGGACAGCAGCACCATCAGTACGCCCACCACGCCGGTGGTCTGCTTCAGGTCGTCGGACGTGGGCTGGAGCACCTGCTCCAGCTGGGCACGCGCCGCACCCGTCAGTCCGAAGACCGCTGTCACCGACGCGACCAGCTCACGGCGCACCGCCGCCGGAGCGTACGCCGCGACGACGAACAGCAGCGGGACCGCGGTCAGGAAGGACTGCGCCGCGATGCGCGTACCGGAATCGAAGATGTTCACGGACACCATGCGGTCCGCGACATGCGTGACGACGGGGAACCGGCTCTCCGCCCGCTGATGCACCGATTTCGCCCGGGCGATCAGCTTGTGCGCACGTCCTGCCGTCGCCATCAGGGTCCCAGGGGGAAACTCTGCGGGCACGCCCGGTCCCCGCCTGCTGACGGCACCCCGACGGTCGGCATGACCTCGCTCCTTTCGCTGCGTCCAGGGTGAGGGGCCGCGCCCCCCGCGGCACTCCGGAGTCGTCCGGTGATCCGCTGCCCACCAGCCGACGCCCGCTGAAATATGCGAGCCCTGGCGCCGCGTGTTGGACTGGATACCGATTCCCATGCGTCTCGAGGAGAGGTCATGGACAGCGTCGAAGAGATGGGGCCCGTCGACTACCTGGTCATCGAGTTCCCCGGCAACCGGATGACGGGGGAGGCGTTCCCGCTGCTGGTCGATCTCGTCGACCGCGGCATCGTCCGGATCATCGACCTGGCCTTCGTCCGCAAGGAGACCGACGGTTCCGTCGTCGGTCTGGAGATGAAGGACCTCGGCGAGGAAACGGATCTGACGATCTTCGAGGGAGCGTCGGCGGGCGTGCTCGACCAGAGTGACCTGGACGAGGCGGCCAACGCGCTGGAGCCGGGCAACTCGGCCGCGGTGCTGGTGTACGAGAACCTGTGGGCCGCTCCCCTGGCCGCCGCGCTCAGGCGCAGCGGGGCCCAGCTCGTCGCGAGCGGCCGTATCCCGGTGCAGGCGCTGCTGGCGGCGCTGGACGCCACGGAGGAGACGGTGCCGCCCGGCGGCTCCACGGCAGCCTGAACCGGCACCGCGCCGATCCCGCACCGCTCCCGCACCGATCCCCTTGGGAGATGACCGAACATGCCCGGACTGCTTCGCGGCGTCGCCCGCACAGCCGTGGTCGCCGGAACCGCCACCGCCGTGTCCAACCGCGTCTCGCGGCGGCAGGCCGGCCGCTGGGCGCAGCAGGACTACGAACGGCAGCAACAACCGTACGAGCAGCAGCAGTACGCACAGCCGCAGTACGCGCAACCGCAACAGGCGGCGCCGTCCGCTCCCGCCGCACCGCCGGCCGCGGCCCCCGACGCGATGACCGAGAGGATCAACCAGCTCAAGCAGCTGGCCGATCTGAAGGCCCAGGGTGTCCTGACGGAGGAGGAGTTCCAAGCCCAGAAGCGCCTGCTGCTGGGCTGAGCCGCGTCGAGACGACGTACGCTCGCGGCAGCATGACCACCTCGCCGGACCCCTCTTCCCTGGACCAGCGGCTGGACGCGCTCGCGCTCCAGCCGTTCCGGGCGCGGTTCCACCTGCGCGGACGGGACCGGGCGACCGCCGAGCTCAAAGGACCGGCGACGATCCGGTGGCACGCCTACGACCTGATCGCGAAGCGGCTGGCGCCCGCCGAGCCGTACAAGGACGGCAAGCAGACGCCGTACCGCGGCCATCCGGTCTTCGTCGCGCAGCACGCGACCGCCACCTGCTGCCGGGGCTGCCTGGAGCGCTGGCACGGCATTCCCAGGGGGCGGGAGCTGACCCGTGCCGAGCACGTGTACGTGGTCGAGGTGATCTGCCGGTGGATCGGGCGGGAGATGGCGGGCGGGGCAGGGAGCGGTCCCGGCCCCGCCCGCCGGGGATGATCAGAGCGTGGCCGAGTTCTCGTGCCAGTGGCCGCCGCGCCTGCTGTGCGGGGCCATGAGGGACGAGCTCACCGGGGTCACGGTCCAGTCGGGGTGGCCCGGCATGCGCGGGGTCTTCGTGCCGTACAGCCAGTCCCGCAGGAAGCCCGTCAGGTCCTGGCCGGAGACCTCCGAGGCGACGGTGATGTAGTCCTCCGTCGACGCCGAGGAGTTCCGGTACCGGTCCAGGAAGCCGCGCTCGACGGCGTGGAAGACGTCCTCGCCGACGACCTGCCGCAGCACGTACAGGACCAGGACGCCGCCCGTGTAGCGCTGGCTGTCGAAGAGGTTGACGGCGTTCGGGGCGGCGACCGGGCCGGAGTCGTGCCGCCACTGGTCGCCGAGGCCGTAGGTGTACTTCATACGGTCCTCGAAGGTGCTGTAGCCGAGCGAGTCGGTCCAGCCGCGCTCGTAGCGGTAGAGCAGCCCGTAGTAGTCGGCGTGGCCCTCGTTCAGCCACAGGTCGGCCCAGGTGGCGGGGCTGACCAGGTTGCCGAACCAGGAGTGGACCAGCTCGTGCATCATGTGCGAGCCGATCTTCTTCTCCTCCTGGAGCAGGAAGTTCGGCTTGTACAGGGTGAGGGTCTGGGTCTCCAGGCCGGTGAAGTCGAAGGCCTTCGGGTCGTCGGAGTTGCACGGCAGCAGCCCGTACGTCTCGAAGGGGAACGCCCCGAGCCGCTGCTCGATCCAGTCCACCAGCCCGGGGGTCAGCGCGAGCGCCGGTTCGAGAGCGGCGGCGCGGGCGGTCGGGACGACGTCGCGCAGCGGCAGCCCGTGCGGGCCCTGGCGGTCCTTGACGACGTAGTCCCCGACCGTGATCTGCACCAGCTCGGTGGCCATCGGTTCCCGGGACTCGTAGGTGTACGCGGTCAGGCCGCCGTCGAGGCTCTCCGTGCCGGTGAGGAGGCCGTTCGCCACCGCGCGGAGCCCGTCCGGGACGGTGAGGCGGAAGGTGAAACGGGCCTTGTCCGACGGGTGGTCGTTGCACGGGAAGACGGTGTGCGCGGAGTTCGGCTGCGGGCAGATCGCGAAGCCGTCCGGGGTGGGCACCCAGGCCGTGTGCGCGAGGGTGCGGTGTGGATCGGCGGAGTAGGTGACGCAGACGGTGGCCGCCGCGTCCGCCGGGAGCGGCCCGGCGGGGGTGATCCGCAGTTTCTCGTCCGCCTGCTCCCAGTCGGCCGTCCGGCCGCAGACGGACACGGAGCGTATGTCCAGGCCGAGCGCGTCGAGGGAGAACCGGGTCAGCGCGCCGGTGGTGTGGATCCGCAGGGTGGCGGTGGAATCCACCCGCTGGGTCATGGGGTCGTAGGCGAGGTCGAGGTGGTACGACGACACGCCGTAGCCGTCGTTGCCGAGGGTGGGGAAGACAGGGTCGCCGAGGGTCTCGGGGCCCGGCTCCCCCGTCCGCCTCACGGTGCCGGCCGCCCGCGCCGGGGAGCCGACGGCCAGCGCCGTGGCCGTACCGATCAGGGCGGCCGCCGGGGCCGTCACTCTGCTGCGATATCTCATGGTCCGCCTCCGCTCGGGCGGCCGGGTGGTCGGTCCGGCCGCCGGTCGTTGACGATCACCGTGGTCGGTGGTGATCGTTTGTCATGACCACTGAGGGCGGCTGCCGGTTGCACCGGCGCGGCACCTTTCCGGCCGGGACCCCTGTCGAACGGATCCCGATCACGAGATATCTTGATGTCGAGCAATGTTGCAGACGTGGAGCGGAGCACCCGGTGACTGACTCGACCATCATCTACACCTACACAGACGAGGCCCCGGCCCTGGCGACGCATTCGTTCCTGCCGGTGATCCAGGCGTACGCCTCGCAGGCCGGTGTGCCCGTGACCACCCGGGACATCTCGCTGGCCGGACGCATCATCGCCCACTTCCCGGAGTACCTGAACGAGGACCAGCGCATCCCGGACGCGCTGGCCGAGCTGGGTGACCTGGCCAAGACGCCCGCCGCCAACATCGTCAAGCTGCCGAACATCTCGGCGTCCATCCCGCAGCTGCGCGCCGCCGTCGCCGAGCTGCAGGGCAAGGGCTACGCGCTGCCGGACTACCCGGACGACCCGAAGACCGACGAGGAGCGCGAGATCCGCGCCCGCTACGACAAGGTCAAGGGCTCCGCGGTCAACCCGGTCCTGCGTGAGGGCAACTCCGACCGCCGCGCCCCGGCCTCGGTGAAGAACTACGCCAAGACCCACCCCCACCGCATGGGCGCCTGGACCCCCGAGTCCAAGACCAATGTGACGACCATGGGCGAGAACGACTTCCGCTCCACCGAGAAGTCCGTCGTCATCGCCGAGGACGGCGCGCTGAAGATCGAGCTGGTCGGCGAGGACGGCACCACCACCGTGCTGCGCGAGTCCGTCCCGGTGCTCAAGGACGAGGTCGTCGACGCCTCCGTCATGCACGTGGCCGAGCTGGAGCAGTTCCTCGCCGCGCAGGTCGCCCGCGCCAAGCAGGAGGGCGTCCTGTTCTCCGTGCACCTGAAGGCCACGATGATGAAGGTCTCCGACCCGATCATCTTCGGTCACGTGGTGCGCGCCTTCTTCCCGAAGACGTTCGCGAAGTACGGCGAGACCCTCAAGGCGGCCGGCCTCACCCCGAACGACGGCCTCGGCGGCATCCTCAAGGGCCTGGAGAACCTGCCCGAGGGCGCCGAGATCAAGGCCTCCTTCGACGCCGAGATCGCCGAGGGCCCGGCCCTGGCGATGGTCGACTCCGACAAGGGCATCACCAACCTGCACGTCCCCTCGGACGTCATCGTCGACGCCTCCATGCCGGCGATGATCCGCACCTCCGGCCACATGTGGGGCCCGGACGGCCAGGAGGCCGACACCCTCGCCGTCATCCCGGACTCCTCCTACGCCGGTGTCTACCAGGCCGTCATCGAGGACTGCCGGGCCAACGGCGCCTACGACCCGTCCACCATGGGCTCGGTCCCGAACGTCGGCCTGATGGCGCAGAAGGCCGAGGAGTACGGCTCCCACGACAAGACCTTCGAGGTCCCGGCCGCGGGTACCGTCCGCCTGGTCGACCAGGCCGGCACCGTGCTCATCGAGCAGCCGGTCGCGCAGGGCGACATCTTCCGCGCCTGCCAGACCAAGGACGCCCCGATCCGCGACTGGGTCAAGCTGGCCGTCACCCGCGCTCGCGCCACCGGCGACCCGGCGGTGTTCTGGCTGGACGAGAACCGCGCCCACGACGCGCAGCTCATCGCCAAGGTCAAGCAGTACCTGCCGGAGCACGACACCGAGGGCCTGGACATCAGGATCCTGTCCCCGGTCGAGGCCACCAAGCTGTCGGTGGAGCGCATCCGCCGCGGCGAGAACACCATCTCCGTGACGGGCAACGTCCTGCGTGACTACCTGACCGACCTCTTCCCCATCCTGGAGCTGGGCACCAGCGCCAAGATGCTGTCGGTCGTCCCGCTGATGGCGGGCGGCGGCCTGTTCGAGACCGGCGCCGGCGGCTCCGCGCCGAAGCACGTCCAGCAGCTGGTCAAGGAGAACTACCTCCGCTGGGACTCCCTCGGTGAGTTCTTCGCGCTGGTCCCCTCCTTCGAGCAGTACGCGGCGGCCACCGGCAACGCCCGCGCCAAGGTCCTCGCCGACACCCTCGACCGCGCCACGGCGACCTTCCTCAACGAGGACAAGTCCCCGACCCGGCGCGTCGGCGGCATCGACAACCGCGGCAGCCACTTCTACCTGTCCCTGTACTGGGCGCAGGAGCTGGCCCGGCAGACCGACGACGCCGACCTGGCCAAGGCCTTCGCTCCGCTCGCCGAGACCCTCGCCGCGAACGAGCAGAAGATCGTGGACGAGCTGATCGCCGTCCAGGGCAAGCCGGCCGACATCGGCGGCTACTACCAGGTCGACAAGGCCAAGGCGGACGCGGTCATGCGCCCGTCGGCCACCTGGAACGAGGCGCTGGCGTCCCTGAGCTGACGCCTGCGGCGCCAGTGCCTGCGGCGCCCGAACCGCCCTCATGAGTGCCCCTCCGCCCCGGCCGGCAGCAACACCGGCCGGGGCGGAGGCATGTACAGGGCGGCGGGGCAAGCAGGCGCCCCGGGCGTGGAGTTGCCGGGGCTCACTCACCAGTCGCGGGGCACGGTCAGCTCCTGCACGTCCGCGTCCCGCTCGCCCAGGGCGAGCCGGATCGCCCTCCCCTTGTCCGGCTCCCGCCGTCCCTGACGCGTCACCGCTGTGGCACCTTGATGCTGCACCACGCCACTGACAACACCCCCGGAGCCACCTGTGTCCTCCTTCGAACTCCTCCCCGGTGCCCCCGCCTCCCCCGTCCTGCTGCACGTGCCGCACTCGGCGCGGGCGATCCCCGAGGACGTGCGCCGGGGGATCGTGCTGGACGACGCCGCGCTGGAGCGGGAGTTGGACCACATCACGGACGCGCACACGGCCGAGCTCGCCGGGGCGGCCGCCGCTCTGGCCACCGTCACGCCCTGGCGGTTCGTGAACCGGCTGTCGCGGCTGGTCGTGGACCCGGAGCGGTTCCCGGACGAGCGCGAGGAGATGACGGCCGCCGGCATGGGCGCCGTGTACACCCGGACCACGCACCGGAGCAGACTACGGCCCGCGGACACCGACCCGGAGCCGCTGCTGGAGCGGTACTTCCGGCCGTACGCGCGGGCCATGACCGAGGCGGTCGCCGGACGGCTGGCGGCGACCGGGCGGGCCGTGGTGATCGACGTGCACTCCTACCCGACCGAGCCCCTCCCCTACGAGCTGCACGGCACCGGGCCGCGTCCGCCGGTGTGTCTGGGGACGGACGCCTTCCACACCCCGCCGGAGCTGACCGAGGCGGCCCGCACGGCGTTCGCGGACTGCGGGGGGATCGGGCTGGACAGCCCCTTCGCCGGAACGTACGTACCGCTGGAGTTCTACGGCACCGACGCCCGGGTCGGCGCCCTGATGGTGGAGATACGGCGAGACACCTATATGGCGGAGCCGGGCGGACCGGCCGGGCAGGGCCTCGACCGCCTGGCCACAGCACTGGCCGCGCTGGTCGACGCAGCCTGAGCGCCCCGAAGGGCCGCGGGTTGTGTCAAGGTGCGGCTCCGCCGCGTGGGCGCGACCAGCCGCAATCGGCGCTGCGCACGCCCGGCGGCACAGAGCGGCACCCCCGTGGGCGCAAAGCCCTCCACCTGGACCACTCCGACAGGACAGCCACCACTCCCCGTACCAAGGTGGTGCGCATGACCGAGGAGACGACGCTCACCGGCCACGCCCCGCCGCCCGTACGGGACTGGCCCACCCCCGACCTGGACGGAACCGACTTCGACCCGGTCCTCGCCGGCCTGATGCGCGAGGGTCCGCTGACCCGGATCCGGCTGCCGTTCGGCGAGGGCTGGGCGTGGCTGGCGACCCGCCACGACGACGTGAAGCTGATCACCAACGACCCGCGGTTCAGCCGCAGCGAGGTGACCCGCCGTCAGGTGACCCGGATGGCGCCGAACTTCGCGCCCCGCCCAGGCTCGCTGGCCTGGGCCGACCAGCCCGACCACAACCGGCTGCGCAAGCCGGTCGCCGGCGCCTTCACGGTGAGCGCCATGAAGCGGCTGCGGCCCCGCGCGCAGGAGATCCTGGACGCGCTGGTGGACGGCGTCGTACGGGACGGGCCGCCGGCCGATCTGATCGCGCGGGTGCTGGAGCCGTTCCCGCTCACCGTCGTCAGCGAGGTGATGGGCGTACCCGCCGCAGACCGGGCGCAGGTGCACGCCTGGACCCGGGAGATCATCTCCACCAACGGTGCCGAGGCGGCCGGCCGGGCCAAGGAGGGCCTGTACGGGTGGATCACCACGACCGTCCGGGCCCGGGCCCACAGCCCCGGCGAGGACGTCTACTCGATGCTGGGCGGGGCCGTGGCGCGCGGGGAGATCAGCGAACAGGAGGCCGTCGGGCTGGCCGGCCCGCTGCAGATCGGCGGCGAGGCCGTCACACACAACTGCGGCCAGATGCTGTATCTGATGCTGACCCGGCCGGAGCTGATGGAGCGGATGCGCGCGCGGCCCGAGGCCCGTGGCGCCGTGCTGGACGAGCTCTTCCGGTGGATCCCGCACCGCAACTCGGTCGGGCTCGCCCGGATCGCGCTGGAGGACGTGGAGATCGCCGGCCACCGGATCACCGCGGGCGAGCCGGTCTACGTCTCCTACCTCGCCGCCAACCGCGACCCGGCCGTCTTCCCGGACCCGGACCGCATCGACCCCGACCGCGAACCCAACCCGCACGTGGCCTTCGGCAACGGCCCGCACTTCTGCACCGGCACGCTGCTGGCCCGGCTGCAGACCGAGCTGCTGGTGGACACCCTGCTGGACCGGCTGCCCGGCCTGCGGCTCGCGGTGCCGGCCGAGGAGGTGCGCTGGCGGCACCGGACGATGATCCGCGGGCCGAGGACGCTGCCCGTGACCTGGTCCGTGTGACGTCCTGAGCCGGATCACGCCCGCAGCCACTCCGTGACGATCACCTCCGCGCCGGTCCGCAGCCTGAGGGCGAACGGGCCGGCCGGTGGTGTGTCGCTGGTGAAGCGGCCGAGGGTGTCGGCCGTGACCGGGCGGGCGGTCTGCGGGCCGCCGAGCACCTCGATGCGCGCGGACTGCGGCGGCAGCACCTGGCCGATCAGCCCGTCCTCGGTGACCTCGACGTCGACGGTGACCTCGCCCGCGCTGAACGTCAGCATCCGGGGGGCGTCCGTCACGCCCCTGACCGGCAGCGCGTCCACGAGCGAGTCGAAGGTCAGCTCGGCGATCCTCGCGTCCAGGTCGTGGAACGCGTAGGCATCCAGGGCGAGTTGGAGCAGGGCGTCCGGGACGGGGTCGAGGACGGCGGCCGCCTGGCGCAGTTCCTCCTCCAGCAGGGAGTCCGCCAACTCCTCGTCCGTCCCGCCCGGTTCCGGGAACCGATGGTCGTTGTTCACGCCGCACCCCGTGCGTTCATCCGGGCCCGCAGCCGGCGCAGACAGCGCTGGCGCAGTGGTCCGATACTGCCGACCGCGATACCGAGCGCGGCCGAGATCTCACCGTAGCTGGGCGGCGGGGAGGCCACCAGCACGCGCAGCAGCTGCCGGCAGCGCTCCCCCATTCCGTCCAGCTCCTGCCACAGGCGGCGTACCCGCTCGGCCCGGTCCGCCGCCTCCTCCGAATCGATCAGCGACTCCTCCGGGGTCCGGTCGTCGCTGGCCCGGTCCAGCACCAGCGGATCGTCCGTCAGGGTCAGCCGGGTCAGGCTCCTGAGCACTTTCAGGCACTCGTGGCGGGCCGTACTGGCCAGCCAGGAACCCGTCTTGTCGGGTTCGCGGATCCGGCCCAGGTGCTGGGCGAAGCGGAACCACACGGTCTGGTAGACCTCGTGCCCGTCGGCGTCGGAGAGCCGGTGTGCGCGCACGACCGACCACACCAGCGGACTCATCCCTTCCACCAGCGCCTTCCAGGCCGCGGCGTCCCCGTCGACGGCGGACCGGACGAGCGCGCCGACCTCTGTTCGGTCCACGGCTCCACCCCTCGTGTACGGCACGTCATCGTACGCCGTGGAGTGGAGCGTTCCGCACCTCATGCGGGCACGGCCGGGGCCACGACCGGGACCGGGCGCCAGGTGCCCGGGCGGAGCGCCGGGACGAGCGCCCCGCGCACCTCGGCGGTGTCCGTCGTGGCCGCGAGCAGCCGGGTGAGCGCGGTGCGCGGGTCGCGCTCCCCGTGCGCCGTCATCCGGGCGGCGACGAGGCCCGCGGCGACCGGCGTGGCGAAGGAGGTGCCGCTCCACTGCGCGAGGCCGTCGAACATCACCTGGTCCGGCTTGGCCCCGGTGCTCTCCCGGCCCTCGCTCAACACGCCGGTGTGGCGCGGGAACTGGCAGGTGCACGGGTAGTCGAAGCCGTACCGGCAGGCGTCGTAGGTGGAGTGCTGGTAGACGTACGGCACGGGGGTGTCGAAGCCGGTGAGGGCGCTGGTGAGGCGCTCGCCGGGGGCGTGGACCCGCACCCATGGGCCGTGGTTGCTGAAGCAGGCCGCGCCGTCGCCGTCGGCGCGCAGTGCGCCGACCGACAGCACGCTGTCGGCGTACTCGGGCAGCGCGGCGTAGGCCGCGGGCCAGAACGGCGTGTCGCCGGCGTTGTTGCCGGCGGCGGCCACCAGCAGGGTGCGCTGCTCGCGCAGTTCGCGCATGAACGCGTCCAGGCCGATCAGTCCGTCGCCGCCCTCGGTCGTGGTGCCGGCCGAGAGGCTGATGATGTCGGGCCAGCCGCCCTGGTCGACCGCCTCGAAGAGCCGGGCGCCGAACTCGGACTCCAGGATCGCCCCGGCGTCGTTCAGGGTTCCGCGGACGGTGATCGCGGTGTTGGGCGCGACGGCCGCGAGGATCCCGGCGATGAACGTGCCGTGGCCGACGTACTGGCGCAGCACCCCGTCGGCACCGGTCTCGGCCGTCTGGGCGTCGCCCGTGGTGTGGGCGAGCAGCGGGTAGGAGCGGTGGTCGTGCACCAGGCCGGTGTCGATCACGAGGACGCCGACGGCGCTGTCCGCGTCGTAACGCCCGTCGGCGGCGGCCGGGTTGGCCTGTCGGGTGCGCGCGACGGGCGCCGGCTCGTCGGCGGGGCAGGCGTTGACCGCGATGTGCATCACGTGGTTACGGCCCACCAGCCGGCGGCCGCGGCGGTCCTCGGCCTCCCGCAGGGCGCGCAGCGCGTGCGGGACGGTGTCGTCGCCGGAACCCGGGGCGCCGGTGCGGATGCGGGTGACGCCGGTGCGGTTGGTCTCCGGGCCGTCCCGCCGGACGTGCGCTGGGTCCAGGCCCTCGGTCGCGGTGAAGTGGGCGCGCACGGCGTCCTCGACGACCATCGCCTCCTCGCCGTCCCGGGCCAGGACGACGCCCTTCTCGTAGAGGAAATGGGCGTCCTCCCCCGGCCCCATGGCCAGGGACACGTCCGGCATGGAGCGCTGGATGTGCTCGAACTGTTCGTGGAACCGCTGTGGAGCCATGACCTGTCCTCCCCCTGAAGACGGTGTTCGACAGTGAGAGTCGCGGGGCCACCGTCTGATACAGCAGGCCACTACCATGCGAGACGTGACGGCGGGAAGCGAGTCGGTTCTCGAACTGCTGCCCCTGGTTTTCGCCGACCCGGGCGAGGCCCGGGCACGCGCGGAACAGGTGCTGGGGGCCGGTCCGCCGCCGCTGCACGCCAGCGTCGCCCACCAGGTGCTGGGCATCTGGCAGCGGGACTTCGGGGATCTGCGGATCGCGCTCAGGCATCTGCGCCGGGCCCGGGACCTGGCCGCGCGCGCCGAGTCGGCCGACCGCGAGGCGGATGTGCTCGCCACGCTCGGGGTCGCACTGGTGCACGCGGGGCGCACGCGGCAGGGGCTCACCTCCTTCGAGCGCGGGGTCTCCCGGGGCAGCGGGCACACCCGGGCCCGGGTGCTGTACCGGCGGGCGTACGTGTGGTGGGTGCTGGGGCATCACCGGGAGGCGCTGGAGGACGTACGGCGGGCGCTGCCGGTGCTGCGGCAGCTCGGCGACGACATCTGGACCGCGCGGGCGCTGACCCTGCGGGCCACCGTGCATCTGGCGCTCGGCGCGGTGGACCGGGCGGTCGCGGACTTCACGGCGGCGGAGCGGCTGTGGGACACCACCGGCCAGGAGCACGACAAGGCCGACGCGGTGGAGAGCCGGGGTCTGGCCGCGTTCCGGTCCGGGGACATCCCGGCGGCCCTGCGGCTGCTGGACGAGGCCGAGGAGCGGTACGCCAAACTCGGCACGCCCACCTACATGCTGTCCCTGCGGCGCTGCGAGGTGCTGATGGCGGCCGGGCTCGCCCCGGAGGCGCTGGCCGAGGCCGACGCGACGACAGCGCTGCTGGACCGGATCGGCGGGCAGTCCACCCGCAAGGCCGAGCTGCTGCTGGCCGCCGCGCGGGCCGCCCGCTCGGCCGGGGACGCGCACACCGCCGTGGCCCGCGCCGCGGTCGCCGTACGGCTGTTCGCGGCACAGCGCCGGATGTGGTGGGAGCAGCATGCCCGGCTGGTGCTGATCGAGGCCCGGGTGGCGGCCGGGCGCCGCTCGGGGCGGCTGGTGGCGGACGCGGCGGCGGTCGCCGGGAAGCTGGCCTCCTTCGGGTCGCCCGCCGCGCCGGAGGCCTCCCTGCTCGCGGGCCGGATCGCGCTCGCGCTGGGCTGGACCGCCGACGCCGAACGGCATCTGGCGGTGGCCGCGCGCAGCCGGTACGGCGGCCCACCGCCGGCGCGGGTGACGGGCTGGGCGGCACAGGCGCTCCGGGCGCGCGCGGCCGGGTCCCGGCGGGGCGTGCTGGAGGCCTGCCGTCGCGGCCTGGACGTGCTGGACGACCACCGGATGACGCTCGGTGCCTCGGAGCTGCGGGCGCACGCCACCGCGCAGGGCGCCGAACTGGCCGCGCTGGCCCAGGAGGTGAGTCTCGCGCAGGGCTCGCCGCGCCGGCTGCTGCAGTGGAGCGAGCGCTGGCGGGCGACGGTGCTGTCCGCGCCGCCCACCCGGCCGCCCGCCGACCCGGCGCTGCTCAGCGGCCTGACCGCCTACCGGGAGATCGCGGCCCGCGCCGAGGAGGCCCGGATGGAGGGCCGTCCGGTGCCCGCGCTGGAACGCGAACAGCGGCGTCTGGAACGGGAGATCCGCTCCCGCACCCACCACATACGCGGCTCCGCCCCGCACGAGGGCGACCGCTTCGACGCGGCCCGGCTGCTGGACCGGCTCGGCGAGGCGCGCCTGGTGGAACTCGCCGTGGTCGACGGGCAGGTGCACGTCCTGCTGTGCGGACAGGGCCGGGTACGGCGGTTCACCGGCGGCCCGCTGGCCGAGGCGGTGGCCGAGGCCGAGTACGTCCAGGCCGGGCTGCGGCGCCTCGCCCATCCCGGCGCCGAGGCCCGGCTGCCGCTGGTGGAGGCCGCGGGCCTGCGCCTGCAGGAACTGCTGCTGGGCGGGGCCGTACCGCATCTGGGCCCGGGCCCGGTGGTGGTCGTGCCGCCGGGGGCGCTGCACCGGGTGCCGTGGGCGCTGCTGCCCGCGCTGCGCGAGAGGGTGCTCAGTGTGTCCCCGTCGGCGGGCAGCTGGCTGCGGGCCCGCGAGACCGAGCCGCCGCCGGGCGGCCGGCATGTGCTGGTGCGCGGCCCGGGTCTCGCGTCCGGCGGCGCGGAGGTACCGGAACTGGCCGCCCGCCACGGTGCGGCGACGGTCCTGGAGGGCGACGACGCCCAGGTCCCGCGGGTCCTGGAACACCTCGACGGGGCGGCCCTCGCGCACCTCGCGGCCCACGGCACGTTCCGCGCCGACAGCCCGCTGTTCTCCGCGCTCCGCATGGCCGACGGCCCGCTGATCGTGCACGACTTCGAACGGCTCACCCGCAGCCCGTACCGGATCATCCTCTCCAGCTGTGACACCGCCCGCCTCGCCTCCGTCGGCGCCGACGAACTCCTCGGCCTGGTCACCGCGTTGCTGCCGCTCGGCACGGCCGGGGTGGTGGCGAGCAGCGCCCCGGTCAACGACGCGGCCGTGGTCCCCCTGATGCTCGCCCTGCACAAGGGCCTTGGCGCGGGACTGTCGTTGGCGGAGGCGCTCCGGGACGCCCGCGCCGCCCTGCCCGAGGACCCGGTCCACCAGGCGACGGGCTGGGCGTTCGCGGCGTTCGGTGCGGCGTAGGCCCCTACGCGGACTCGCACAGCCACGGCAGCGCTCCCCGGTCCCCCGTGCCGAGCCTGCTGTACGCGCTGTACAGATGGTTCCCGACCGTCCGCACGGACAGGGTCAGCCGCTCGGCGATCTCCCGGTTGCTGAGCCCCGCCGCGGCCAGCGTCACGATCTGCCGCTGCCGGGCGGTCAGATGGCCGAGGACCAGTCCGGCCAGCGCGGGCGTCCGCGCGCCCTGGCACCGCCGCGCGAGCGCGACCGCCCGGGTGCGGGACACCCGCGCGGCCCGCGGATCCCGGTGGACCCGTACGGCCTGGGCGTACGCCTCGGCCGCGAACAGCCGGAACCCACGCTCCGCCAGGCCCTCGGCGGCCCGGTCCAGTCCGGACCCGTCCTCCCGCGCCAGCGCTTCGGCGTGCCGCTCGAACACACTGCCGGCGGGCAGCCGCCCCGCGGCCCGCTCGGGTTCACCACGGCGTACGGCGGCGTAGCGGGCGTACGGATCATCACCGACCGCCTCCTCCGCCTCGCCGTCGGCCAGCCGCAGCTCGGCAAGGCATCCCGGGTCTCCCGGCGCGCCCCGCAGCCCCTCCCGAGCCCAGGCGGCGGCGTCGCGTACCTCTCCCCGGAGCCGGGCGAACCGGGCGCGGGCGGCGGCGTACCCGGCGGGGAGTGTGGCGCCCTCCGCCACCAGCCACTCCCCCACCGGTGTCGGCACCGGCCGGACGTCGAGCCGTTCGATCCGCCGTGCCAGGGCCTGCCGTTCGGCCTCCAAGGCCGGGCCGTGGTCGTGCGGAGCGCTGGTCAGCCGGCGGGCACGCAGGCGGCCGGCCGTGGCCCGCAGGGCCGGCCCGTGCAGGGGATCGGCGAGGGTGACGCCGCCCTGGTCGTCGACGTGGATCAGCCCGTCCGCCTCCAGGCGCTCCAGGACCTCCAGGTCGAGGTCTTCCCGCGCCGGCGACAACGGCAGCGGCTCGGCGAACGCCAGCCGTTCCAGCGTGTCCCGCTCGCCGGGGCCGGAGTGCTCCAGCACCGGGGCGAGCCGCTCGCGTACGGCCGCGGTGACCGGCAGCGGCCCCCGCCAGGCCCGCTCCTGCGTTCCCGGAACGGGGGTCAGCCGCCCGGCCGTGCCGAGCGCGGCGACCAGGTCGCGCAGCAGCCGCAGGTCGCCCCGGCACATCCGGTGCAGGCGGCGGACGGTGAGCGGTTCCAGCCGGGCGGCGGCGAGCAGGTGGGCGACGTCCTCGCAGGGCAGCGGTTCCAGGGCCAGCCGGGGCAGCAGCTCACCGGTCCACAGCCGGGACACCGCACCGGGCGCGGGCACACCGTCCACGGCGGCCACGACCAGCCGGGTGCGGCCATGCACGGCGAGCTGGTGGACGAGGGCGGCGGAGGCCTCGTCCAGCAGATGGGCGTCGTCCACGACCAGGAGCCGTACGCCGGACAGGATCCGCACCGCGCGGTGCAGCGAGACGGTGTCGGGCAGCAGGTGGGCGAAGGCCGCGAAGGGCAGGCCCTGGGCCTGGGGCATGCCGGTGACCAGGGCGTGCTCCGTGCCCCGGACCGCCTCGGTGATCAGCCGGGTCTTGCCGTGGCCGGCCGGTGCGGTCACCACGATGCCGTTCCGGCCGCCGGCCGACGAGGCGCGCACCAGCTCCAGTTCGTCCTCCCGGCCGGTGAACGGCCAGGGCAGCTCCAGCGTCTTCGTGTCCTGCTCGTAGTTCCTCACATCATGGAGAGCGCGCGTACTCAGGTTTGATACAGGGCGACTTGAGTAGCCCCCGACTCAGGCGCCCGGCTGCGGCAGGCGAGCATGCTGGCCGCATGACCCGACGCCTCTGCTCGCTCCCGCGGCAGCCGGCCCCGTGCTTCGCACCGGGGCTGACCGCCGAGCGGCTGGGCGCGCTGCTCGCCGGGCGGCGGATGTGGGTCAACGGCACGGTGCTGCACTACGCCTTCTTCGACAGCGTGGGCGACGGTTCCGCCGCCTCGGTGATCCCGGTCCCGGGCACCGGTGAGCTGCGCCGGGTGCCGTGGGCCGGCGGCGAGGAGCAGCAGGACGTGGTCCGCGACTGCTTCCGCGAGTGGCAGGGGCTCGGGATCGGCCTCACGTTCGCCGAGGTCGGCGACCGGCGCGAGGCCGAGCTGCGGATCGGGTTCCAGACCGGTGGCGGTTCCTGGTCGGCGGTGGGCCGGGAGGCGCTGGCGGTGAGCCGGAGCGAGCGCACCATGAACCTGGGCTGGGACGTGACCGGGCCCGGGGAGCGCGACACGGTCCTGCACCAGATCGGGCACGCGCTCGGCATGGTGCACGAGCACCAGAGCCCGTACGCCGGGCTCCACTGGGACGACGAGGCCGTGTACGCCGAGCTGGCGGGTCCGCCGAACTTCTGGAGCCGGGAGACGACGTACACGAACGTCCTGCGCGAGCTGGACGCCGGCGAGGCGAGCTGCTCGGTGTGGGACCCGCAGTCGGTGATGACGTTCCCGTTCGGACCGGGGCTGGTGCTGGAGCCGGAGCAGTACCGCGGGGGGCTGTCTCCGTCCGCTGGGCCGTCCCCGGCCGACAAGGAGTTCGTGCTGCGCTGGTATCCGCCCGCCGCCCCGGCGG
Organism: Streptomyces sp. NPDC001153; assembly: GCF_053598315.1. Lineage (NCBI taxonomy): Bacteria > Bacillati > Actinomycetota > Actinomycetes > Kitasatosporales > Streptomycetaceae > Streptomyces > Streptomyces sp. NPDC001153. The sequence continues at coordinate 161,335 of NZ_JBSFJZ010000011.1, read as the reverse complement.
GGCCGGCCGCGCTGGTGCCGTTCCGGTCGGCGCCGCTCAGTCTCGGGCCGGGCGAGCAGGCCGATTTCACCGTCGAGCCGCCGGAGACCCGCGACTACACCGTGGGCACCTTCGGCGACGCCGACACCGTGCTCGTGGTCTTCGAGGAGCGCGACGGGGTGCCGCGCTTCCTCGCCGGCCACGACGACGGCGGCACGCCGGACAACGCCGCCGTCCGGGTGCGGCTCGTCAGGGGCCGCCGCTATGTCGTCCGCGTCCGTCCGTACTCCACGTGGGGGTCGGGAGAGACGGCGGTCATGTGCTGGTGAGCACACGCCGACGGCATACGCCACAGTCCGGCACCGGGGGAGCGGCCGTGGACGTCACCTACGGGGGAGGTGACGTCCACGGCCACGCCGGCGTGCGCGGGCGCCGGTTCACGAGGCGGCCCGCTCGGCCGAGGCGTGCACGTCGGCGTCGGGGTGGGCGAGACCGAGGTGGTCGCGCAGGGTCGTGCCCGCGTAGTCGGCGCGGAAGACGCCCTGTACCTGGAGCAGGGGTACGACCCGGTCGGCGAAGGGGTCGAGGCCGCCGGGGGTGATGTGCGGGACGAGGATGAATCCGTCGGCGGCATCCGCCTGGACGAAGTCGTTGATGGCCTGGGCGACCGTGGCCGGGCAGCCGACGAAGGTCTGCCGGTTGCCGGTGTTGATGACCAGGTCGCGGATGGACCACTGGTTCGCCTCGGCGAGCTGCCGCCACTCACGGGCGATGGCGATCGGGTCCCGGTACATCCGCACCTGGGCGCGGCCCCGGGAGATGTGGTCCTCGCTCACCACCGGGTCGACATCGGGCAGCGGGCCCTCCGGGTCGTAGGCCGACAGGTCCCGGTTCCAGACGAACTCCAGGTGTTTGACGGCGGTCGCGCCGCTGACCTGCTGCCGGCGCACCTCGCCGGCGAGCTCGGCGGCCTCCTGGTCGGTGTCGCCGAGGACGAAGGTGGCGGCGGGCAGGATGAGGAGCTGGTCGGGGCGGCGGCCGTAGGTGGCGAGGCGGGACTTGACGTCGGTGTAGAAGGCCTGGCCCTCCTTCAGCGTGGAGTAGCGGCTGAAGATCACGTCCGCGTCGGACGCCGCGAACTCGCGGCCCTCGTCGGAGTCGCCGGCCTGGAAGATCACCGGGCGTCCCTGCGGGGAGCGCGGGACGTTGAACCGGCCGTGGATGTCGAAGTGCTGTCCCTGGTGCACGAAGGCGCCGGCCCGGGCGTCGCGGAGGAAGGTGCCGGTGGCCTGGTCGGCGAGGATCTCGTCGCCGTGCCAGGAGTCGAAGAGTTCGTGCGCGGTGGCCAGGAACTCCTTGGCACGGGAGTAGCGCTCCTGCTGCGGCAGGAAGCCGCCGCGGCGGAAGTTCTCGCCGGTGAAGGCGTCCCAGGAGGTGACCACGTTCCACGCGGAGCGGCCGCCGGAGAGGTGGTCGAGGCTGGCGAACTGGCGGGCCACCTCGTACGGCTCGTTGAAGGTGGAGTTGATGGTGCCGGTCAGGCCGAGCCGGTCGGTGACGGCGGCCAGTGCGGCCAGCACGGTGAAGGTGTCGGGGCGGCCGACGACGTCCAGGTCGTAGATCTTTCCGCCCTGTTCGCGCAGCCTGAGCCCCTCGGCGAGGAACAGGAAGTCGAACTTGGCGCGTTCGGCCGTCCGCGCGAAGTGCGCGAAGGAGCCGAACTCGATGTGGCTGCCGGCGGCCGGGTCGCTCCACACGGTGGTGTTGTTGACGCCGGGGAAGTGGGCGGCCAGGTGGATCTGCTTCAGCGGCTTGCTCATGGTGCGGTCGTCCTCTCCGGCTGCTCAGGCGGTGGCTGCTGCGTAGCGGTTGGCGGGGCGGGCGAGGCCCAGCAGACCGCGCAGGGTGCCGGAGTCGTAGGCCTCCCGGAAGCGGCCCCGGCGCTGCAGTTCGGGCACCAGGTCACGGCTGACGCGGGGCAGATCGTGCCCGGCGACGGCGGGCCGCAGCCGGAACCCGGTCAGTCCGCCCGCCGCCAGCTCCTCCAGCAGGCCGGCGAGTTCCAGGGCCGTACCGGTGAAGATCCGGGCGTCGCCGGTGTACGGCTCGCCCGCGAGCGCGTCCAGCCGCTCCCGCCGGGCCTGGGCCTCGGCCCGGCTGTCGTCGAGGAAGACGACGAGGTCGCCGAAGATGTGCACGGTGTCCCCGGCGCGGCCCGCCGCCCGCTGCTCGGTGCGGATCTCGGCGACGATCGCCCGGGCCTGCTCCGCGTCCTGCGGGGTGACATAGCCGACGTCGGCCTGGCGGGCGACGAGCCGGTACGGGACGGTCCGGTGGGCGAGGGCGGTGACCAGCGGTTGCCCCTGGGGCGGGCGGGGCGTGATCGAGGGTCCCTTGACGCTGAAGTGGCGGCCCTCGAAGTCGATGTAGTGCAGCTTGTCCCGGTCGATGAAGCGGCCCGTCGCCGCGTCCCGGATCTCGGCGTCGTCCTCCCAGCTGTCCCAGAGCCGACGCACGACTTCCACGTGGTCGGCGGCCTCGTCGAACAGTTCGGTGACGATGTCCTGTGCGGCCGGGCTGTCGTGGGCCTCGATCCGGCCGATGGTACGGCGGCCGAAGTGGGCGGCCTCGTTCGGCCGGGCGCTGATCCGCACCCGCAGGCCCGCGCGGCCGTTGCTGACGTGGTCGAGGGTGGCGATCGCCTTGGAGATGTGGAACGGCTCGGTGTGCGTGGCCACCACGGTCGGGACCAGGCCTATGTACTGGGTGAGCGGGGCGACACGGGAGGCGACGAGGACCGCATCGAGCCGGCCGCGCACCTGGTCGGTGCGCTCGTCGGGGTCGAGGAGGTGCGTGGACTGCGGGCCGAGGCCGTCCTCGATGGTGACGAAGTCGATGAGGCCTCGTTCGGCCTCGGCGACCAGATCGGCCCAGTAGCCAGCGGTGAACAGGTCCCGGGGGCGGGCGACGGGTTCACGCCAGGACGCGGGATGCCACCCGGTGCCGTCCAGGGCGACGGCAAGGTGCAGTGGGGGGACCGGTGTTGAGGACACGGCGGTGCCTTCCTTCATGTCCGTGACGGATGTCCGTGACGAGAACACCGGCGCGCGAGGACAGGCGTCGGCGAGGGCGAGCGCGGCAGGAGCAGACCCGGGCCCTGACGCTGGGCAGGCCGGGGAGAAGGTCAGCGGCGACAGAGCGCGGCGGACACGCGCTGGAGGTCTATGTGCGGCCGGGATATCAGCCGGACGGAGCCGTACGGGCGCGGGGCGCGGGGCGGGAGCACGCGGGTCACGGCCGTCACCTCCCGTCCCTCGGCCGCGGCGGGCCGTCTCGCCCGCCTGTCGGATCTCGTCATGACGCACAACGCGCGGCCGGCCGCGGTTGTTCCCACACCTCCGGTCGCTCTTCCGCCTGTTCTCGCACCACCGGTTGTTCCTTCGCTGCGGACCTGCGCGAGGCAGCCGCCGCCCGACCGCTTCTCACCTGCGGGAAGCGTCCTCCGCATCCGCCGCGTGACCCGCCCAGTCCAGGATCTGGACCGCGGCCCCGGCGGCCTCCAGGCCCTGGCAACGGCCGTGGTGGCGGCGGGAGATGCCGTCCAGGTCGAGATGGCGGCCGAAGGCGGGGTGGGCGGCCAGGCGGCGGGCGTAGGCCCACAGGGCGCGGTGGCCCGCGATGCGGTGAACGGCGGAGGCGTCCAGGTGGCAGCGGTGGACGGTGTCCAACTGCACGAGGGTGACCCAGAGTTCGACGTCGGCCGCGGTGAGCCGGTCGTCGACGAGGTACGCCTCTGCGGCCAGCCGGCTCTCCAGCCGGCCCAGGGTGTCCAGGAGCACGTCCAGGGCGGCGGCCCGCTCGGCGGGACCGGCCCCGGCCTGCCCGGCGCGCTGCGCGGCCTCCTCGATCCCCTCGGCGCACATCCGCTCGACGGCCTGGATGACGGACTCCTGATCGCACGGGTACAGGGCGGCGCGGCCCTCGCGCAGGAAGCGGTCGAGGTCGCGCAGGATGTCGCGGGCATGGGTGCTGACGATCCGTCCGGACCAGTCGTCGCTGAGCACGGGCGCGAGGGCCGGGCCGGTGTAGTGGTGGGCGCTCGCCTCGTACAGCGGGCGCAGCGCGGAGTGGCCGCCGCCGGGACAGTCCGGTACGGCGGGCAGGACCGTCACCGGACAACTGCCGTCCAGGCCGAGGAGGCTGTGTCCGACGGCGAGGCGGAGCCCGTCGGGGCAGGCGGTCGACAGATGGAGCCGGTAGCGGTGCGGCACGGCGTAGTGGCCGCTGCGCGCGTCCCGGCCGATCCGGCCCCGGAAGACGGGCGCGGCGCGATGGCCGGACGGGAGGGCGGTGAGCGGAGTGATGGACATGCGTCTCCCCGGGTGATGGACGTACGGGTGTGTGCGGCGACGAGCGGCGCCGGCCGGTGGGCGCGCGGAGCCCAGGCTCAGCGGCAGCGGCTGATCGCGCTGCAGACGCGCAACAGGTCGATGTGCCGGCGGCAGGTGAGCAGGGGGGCGCGCAACGGCGTACGGCCCGTGAGGCCGGTGACCGTTGCGAGGCGCGTCATCATTCCCTACCTACTCACTAGGATTCCCACCCTGGAGTGTCGATCCGGCATCCGGCGACGTCAAGGGGGCGTCCACGCCTGGGACTGCGGGCGGATGCACGGGTCTGCATGCGGAGGAGCCGGGGTCTCCCCACAGGCAGCGCCATGTGACATAGTACTGCCGTGGCAAAGCGACTGACCTGCGATGTCGTGGTCGTCGGAGCCGGCATGGTGGGCGCGGCCTGTGCGCTCTACGCCGCGCGGTCCGGCCTCCAGGTGCGAGTGGTGGACCGGGGCCCGGTGGCCGGCGGCACCACCGGCGCGGGCGAGGGCAACCTGCTCGTCTCCGACAAGGAACCGGGCCCCGAGCTCGACCTGGCCCTGCTGTCCGCCCGGTTGTGGGCCCAGCTGGGCGACGAGCTCGGAGCGGCGGTCGAGTACGAGCCCAAGGGCGGACTCGTGGTCACCTCCACCCCCCGGACCCTCGCCGCGCTGCACGCGTTCGCGGACGGCCAGCGGGCCGCGGGCGTCGTGGCCGACCCGGTGGCCGCAGACCAACTGTCCTCCCTCGAGCCCCACTTGGCTTCCGGCCTGGCGGGCGGGGTGCACTATCCGCAGGACGCCCAGGTCATGCCCGCCCTGGCCGCCGCCCACGTCCTGCGCGCCTCCGGCGCCCGCCTGCACACGGGACGGACCGTGACCGGCGTGCTGCGCACGGCCGACGGCACGGTGACCGGCGTCCGCACCGACCGGGGCGAACTGCACGCACCGGCGGTGGTGAACGCGGCCGGCACCTGGGGCGGCGACCTCGCGGCGCTCGCCGGCGTCCGGCTGCCGGTGCTCCCCCGGCGCGGCTTCGTCCTGGTCACCGAGCCGCTGCCGCGGATGGTCCGGCACAAGGTGTACGCCGCCGACTACGTGACCGACGTCGCGAGCGACTCGGCCGCCCTGCGGACCTCGCCGGTGGTGGAGGGCACGGCCGCCGGTCCGGTGCTGATCGGCGCGAGCCGGGAGCGGGTCGGCTTCGACCGCTCGCTGTCGCTTCCGGCCGTACGGGCGCTGGCGGCCGGGGCGATCGGGCTGTTCCCGTTCCTGGAGCGGGTGCGCGCGCTGCGGACGTACGCGGGGTTCCGGCCGTACCTGCCGGACCACCTCCCGGCGATCGGCCCCGACCCCCGCGCGCCGGGGCTGTTCCACGCCTGCGGACACGAGGGCGCCGGCATCGGACTGGCCGCCGGTACGGGCCGGTTGATCGCGCAGGCGCTCACCGGGATGACCCCGGAACTGGATCTGACACCGTTCCGGCCGGAGCGGTTCGAGCGAGGCGACACCGACGGAGGCGACACGCCGTGAATCCCATGGAGTCGGCACGGAATCGGCTGAAGTCGGCCCGGGATCCCCTGGAGTTGGCCGGGGCGAGGCCGGGCGAGGCCTTCACCGTCACCCTCGACGGGCGGCCCCTCGCGGCCCTGCCCGGGCAGACGGTCGCGGCGGCGCTGTGGGCGGCGGGCGTGACCTCCTGGCGCAGCACCCGCGGGGCCGGCCGGCCGCGCGGGGTGTTCTGCGGGATCGGGGTGTGCTTCGACTGCCTGGTGACCGTCAACGGGCAGCCGAACCAACGGGCTTGCCTGGTGCCGGTCCGGCCGGGCGATGTGATCCGCACACAGGAGGGGACGGGCCGGGACCATGACTGAGCGAGCGCATCTCGCCGTCGTCGGGGCGGGCCCGGCGGGACTCGCCGGGGCACTGGCGGCGGCCGCCGGGGGCGTACGGGTCACCCTGGTCGACGCGGCCGAGCAGGCGGGCGGCCAGTTCTACCGGCAGCCCGCCCGGGCCCTCGGCGCCCGCCGTCCCGAGGCCCTGCACCACCAGTGGCGCACCTGGGAGCGGCTGCGGGACGGCATCGAGCGGCACATCACCGCCGGACGCATCACCCACCTGACCGATCACCATGTCTGGTGTGCACAGGGTGAGTCGGGCGCCTTCACGGTGCACGCCCTGCGCGGCCCCGCACAGGAGGAGGGGGTCACCGTCCACGCCGACGCCGTGCTGCTCGCCACCGGCGGGTACGAGCGCGTGCTGCCCTTCCCCGGCTGGACCCTGCCCGGTGTGGTCACGGCGGGCGGCGCGCAGGCCATGCTCAAGGGCGGCCTGGTGCTGCCCGGCCGCACGGTCGTGGTCGCCGGAACCGGGCCACTTCTGCTGCCCGTGGCCACAGGGCTCGCCGCGGCCGGGGCACGGGTGGCCGCGCTGGTCGAGTCCGCCGGCCCCGGGGCCGTACTGCGCCGCGCTCCGGCCCTGGCGGCGGCGCCCGGCAAGCTCGCCGAAGGCGCCTGGTACGCGGGCCGGTTGCTGCGGCACAAGGTGCGCGCGCTGCCCCGGCACACCGTGCTGGAGGCGCACGGCACCGACCGGCTGGAGGCGGTCACCGTGGCCGCGCTGGACAGGGCCGGGCGGATCAGGTCCGGCAGCGCGTGCCGCATCCCCTGTGACACCCTCGCCGTCGGACACGGCATGCTGCCGCACACCGACCTCGCCGACACGCTCGGCTGCACCCTGACCGGCACGGACGTACGGGTCGACGACGAGCAGCGCACCGACGTGCCCGGGGTCTGGGCCGCAGGGGAGACCACCGGGATCGGCGGCGCGGCCCTCGCGCTCGCCGAGGGACACATCGCGGGCCGCTCGATCGCCGCCCGGCTGCGCGGCGCCGCCCCGGACCCGCGCACCTGGGCGGCGGCCGCCCGGGCAAGGACCCGGCAGCGGGCCTTCTTCGCGGCCCTGGAAACGGTGTACGCGCCGCCCGCGGGCTGGGCGGACCGGATCACGGAGGACACGGTGGTGTGCCGGTGCGAGGAGGTCACCGCCGGTCAGGTGCGAACGGCCGCCGGCCGGCTCGGCGCGGGTGATCTGCGTACCGCGAAGCTGCTCACCCGGGCCGGGATGGGCTGGTGCCAGGGCCGGGTGTGCGCGCCCGCGGTGGCCGGCCTGACCGGATGCCCGCTCACTCCCGGCCGCCGCCCCTTCGCCCGACCGGTGCCGCTCGGCGTCCTGGCCGCACTGCCGGAAGACTGAAAATCACCCGGACCGAATCGCCCGAACCGAGACCTGTCCACAGGTCACCGGTGCACAGTAATATGTCACACCTCATTGAATGGGGGATCCCCGTCATGACCCACTCGCCCGCCCACGCTCCGCACCGCCCCTGGCGCGGTGTCCTCGTCGCCACCGCCCTCCCGCTGCGCGACGACCTCTCGATCGACTACGACCGCTATGCCGAGCACTGCGCCTGGCTGGTGGCGAACGGCTGCGACGGCGTCGTACCGAACGGCTCGCTCGGCGAGTACCAGGTGCTCACCGCCGAGGAGCGCGCCCGCGTGGTGGAGACGGCCGTGGCGGCGATCGGCGGTGAGCGGGTGATGCCGGGCGTCGCCGCGTACGGCTCGGCCGAGGCCCGGCGCTGGGCCGAGCAGGCGGGCGAGGCCGGCTGCGCCTCGGTGATGCTGTTGCCGCCCAACGCCTACCGCGCCGACGAGCGTTCCGTGCTCGCCCATTACGCCGAGGTGGCCCGCGCGGGCCTGCCGGTGGTGGCGTACAACAACCCGGTCGACACCAAGGTCGACCTGGTGCCCGAACTCCTCGCCCGGCTGCACGGCGAGGGCCACATCCACGGCATCAAGGAGTTCTCCGGTGACGTCCGCCGCGCCTACCGCATCGCCGAACTCGCCCCGGAACTCGATCTGTTGATCGGCGCCGACGATGTGCTGCTGGAGTTGGCCGTGGCGGGCGCCAAGGGCTGGGTGGCCGGCTATCCGAACGCGCTCCCCGCAGCCTCGGTGCAGCTGTACCGCGCCGCGGTGGCCGGGGACCTCACCGCCGCGCTCCCCCTGTACCGGCAGCTCCATCCGCTGCTGCGCTGGGACTCCCGGGTGGAGTTCGTGCAGGCCATCAAACTGTCCATGGACGTCGTCGGCCGGTACGGCGGCCCGGTGCGCCCGCCCCGCGTCCCGCTGCCGGCCGAGCAGGAGGCGGCGGTCCGGGCCGCCACCGAGAAGGCCGTCGCCGCGGGTCTCGCATAAGCGCGCACAAGGGAGCCGGATCATGCGCAGCAAGCTCGTCCTGCACGCCGTCGACTCGCACACCGAGGGCATGCCGACCCGGGTGATCACCGGCGGGATCGGCACTGTACCGGGTGCGACGATGAACGAACGGCGGCTGTACTTCCGTGAACACCGCGACCACATCAAGCGGTTGCTGATGAACGAGCCGCGCGGCCACTCCGCGATGAGCGGCGCGATCCTGCAGCCGCCGACCCGTCCCGACTGCGACTGGGGCGTGATCTACATCGAGGTCTCCGGCTATCTGCCGATGTGCGGGCACGGCACCATCGGGGTGGCGACCGTGCTGGTCGAGACCGGCATGGTGGAGGTGGTGGAGCCGGTGACCACCATCCGGCTCGACACCCCGGCGGGGCTGGTGGTCGCCGAGGTGGCGGTGGAGAACGGGGCCGCGCGGAACGTGACCCTGAAGAACGTGCCGTCGTTCGCCGTCGCCCTGGACCGCAAGATCACCCTGCCCGACGGGCGCACGGTCACCTACGACCTGGCCTACGGCGGCAACTTCTACGCGATCCTGCCGCTCGACGCCTTCGGGCTGCCCTTCGACCGCGCCCGCAAGGACGACATCCTGGCGGCCGGTCTGACGCTGATGGAGGCGATCAACTCCGAGGCGGAACCGGTGCATCCGGAGGACCCCTCCATCCGCGGCTGCCACCACGTCCACCTCTACGCCCCCGGTGCCACGGGCCGCCACTCCCGCCACGCGATGGCCATCCACCCCGGCTGGTTCGACCGCTCCCCCTGCGGGACGGGCACCAGCGCGCGCATGGCGCAACTGCACGCCCGCGGCGAACTGCCGTTGCACACCGAGTTCGTGAACGAGTCCTTCATCGGCACCCGCTTCACCGGACGGCTGCTGGGCACGACGGAGGTCGCGGGCCGCCCGGCGGTGCTGCCCAGCTTCACCGGCCGCGCGTGGATCACCGGGACCGCCCAGTACCTCCTGGACCCCACCGACCCCTTCCCGGAGGGCTTCGTCCTCTAGCCGTCCTCTAGACTCAGCCGGTGATGGGTGACATGGCACCGAACTTGCGAGGCACCGAGATGCCCGCGCTCCCCCGGCTGGGCGGCCGGCGCAGCAGCTACCGCGAGCGGGTCGCCGACGCGCTGCGCGCCGCGCTGATCGCCGGCGAGCTGCGGCCGGGCGAGGTCTACTCCGCGCCCTCGCTCGCGGCCCGCTTCGGCGTCTCGGCGACGCCGGTGCGGGAGGCGATGCTGGACCTGGCCAAGGAGGGCCTGGTCGACACCGTGCCCAACAAGGGCTTCCGGGTCACCGCCGTCTCCGACAAGCAGCTGGACGAGTACACGCACATCCGCGCCCTGATCGAGATCCCGACCGTCGTCGGCCTGACCCGCACCGCCGACAGCGTCTCGCTGGAGGCGCTGCGCCCGGCGGCCCGCGAGATCGTGGCGGCGGCGGTGGCGGGCGACCTGATCGCCTATGTCGAGGCCGATACCCGCTTCCACCTCGGCCTGCTCGCCCTCGCGGGCAACGCGCACCTGGTCGAGGTGGTCGCCGACCTGCGCAAACGCTCCCGGCTGTACGGCTTGACGGCCCTGGTGGAGGCCGGCCGGCTGCTCGCCTCGGCCGAGGAGCACCTGCAGCTGCTCGACGCCCTGCTGGAACGGGACGAGAAGGCCGTACACGCGATCATGACCCGCCATCTGGGCCATGTGCGCAGCCTGTGGGCCGACGGCGAGGCCTGGTGAACATCTCGCGGTGAAAAGGCCGTAACGGTGCACTTTTTTCATGATCAGGCGCGTCGGACGGCACAAGAAGCGGCGATTTTGCGGCGGGCAAGGGCATACCGGACCATTGCTGCGTCCCGGCGATCCCGGGACATCTGTTCGATGAGAGGCGCACCACCCATGCACGTCACCGGAACCGCCCCGCAGCCGGCTCCGGCCCCCGCCGAGGACCTCACCGCTGCCGTCGGAGACCTCCCCGGCACCACCGGCGTCACGGACGCTGCCCATGCTTCCACCAGCAAGCACGCCCGCCGCTTCGGGCTGCCGGTCGCGACCGCGCTGGTCATGGGGAACATCATCGGCGGCGGCATCTTCCTGCTCCCCGCCTCGATCGCCCCGTACGGCTGGGTCAGCCTGATCGCGTTCGGTGTGCTGACCGTGGGGGCCGTCGCGCTCGCGCTGGTCTTCGGCCGGCTCGCCGCGCGCGACCCCCGTACCGGCGGGCCCTATGTCTACACCCGCGAGGCCTTCGGTGACTTCGCCGGGTTCCTCGCCGCCTGGGCGTACTGGATCACCACCTGGGTGTCGAACGCGGCGCTCGCCGTCGCGGCCGTCGGCTACCTGGACGTGCTGATCCCGGTCAACCACCACAAGTGGACCGCGTGCCTGGCCGCCCTGGCCCTGCAGTGGCTGCCCGCTCTCGCCAACTTCGCCGGCACCCGGTACGTGGGCGCGGTCCAGCTGGTGTCGACGGTGCTGAAGTTCGTACCACTGCTGCTCGTCGCGGTCGGGGGCCTGTTCTTCTTCGACCCGTCCCGGCTCGGGCCCTTCAACGCCAGTGGTCACAGCGCCGTGGGTGCCGTCTCCGCCTCCGCCGCCCTGCTGCTCTTCTCCTACCTCGGCGTGGAGTCCGCCGCCGTGAGCGCGGGCGAGGTCCGCAACGCCCGCCGCAACGTGGGCCGCGCCACCGTGATCGGCACCGCGGGCGCCGCGCTGGTCTATCTGCTGGGCACGCTGTCCGTCTTCGGCACGGTCGCGCACAACCGGCTGGTGGCCTCCACCGCCCCCTTCTCCGACGCCGTGAACACGATGTTCGGGGGCAGCTGGGGCGGTACGGCGGTGGCGCTGGCGGCGCTGGTGTCGATGACCGGCTGCCTCAACGGCTGGACGCTGCTGAGCGCGCAGACCCCGTACGCCGCGGCCAAGGACGGCCTGTTCCCGGCGGCGTTCGCGCGCCGCCGCCGGGGCGTGCCGACGGTGGGTGTCGGCGTCACCGTCGTGCTCTCCTCCCTGCTCACGGCGTACAACTACCTGTCGGGCTCGGCGAAGGTCTTCGACGTCCTGGTCCTCGTCACCACTTTCACCGCCACCGTGCCGTATCTGCTGGCGACGGCGGCGCAGCTCTTCCACCTGGTCTCCGGCAGGTCGGTGGACCGGGCGCGCCTGGTGCGGGACTCGGTGATCACCGCGGTCGCGGCCGTCTTCTCGGTCTGGCTGATGGCGGGCGCCGGTTACGCGGCGGTGTACCAGGGCGTGCTGTTCCTGTTCGTCGGGATCCTGGTCCACGCGGTGATGGCGGCGCGGCGGCAGCGGAAGACGGCGGAGACCGGCACCCCGTAAATCGCTCGCCGCTCGCATTGACCGGCGGGATGATGCCCGGCGTCGGTCGTGCGACCCCCGTGCCGGTCGGGGAGCCCGAGTACGACGGGGCCCGGCTCGCGTGGGAGGCGCGGCCTGGTCCCGGTGACGTTCAACTACCGTGTGGGCATGGAGAGTTTCGCCTCTCGACGGAGCGCCCGCCAACCGGGGGCCACGTCTTCGCGGCGCTGCCGCTGCTCGGTCAGGAGACGATGCGATAGAGGTGCTCCGGGCGCCCGGCCGCGCCGTACCGGAGCTCCAGGCGGACCATGCCCTCCTTGACGAGGTACGACAGATAGCGCTGGGCCGTGGCGCGGGAGACGCCGGTGAGTTCGGCCGCCTCGGCCGCCGACACCGGGCCGCTCGCGGCGCGCAGCGCCTGGTGGACCAGGGTCAGGGTGGGCGCCGAGTGGCCCTTGGCCGGCACCCGCGGCACGGCGGGCGGCCGGGCGGCGCTGAACAGGGCGTCCACGTCGGCCTGATCGGTCTCGGCGGTCGGGCCGAGCACCTCCACGCGGTGCTGGAGCTCCCGGTAGGCGGTGAGCCGCTCGCACAGGTCGGGCGAGCCGAACGGCTTGACCAGGTAGCCCACCGCACCGAGCTTCATGGCGGTGCGCACCGACTCGATGTCCCGGTCCGCCGTGATCATCAGGGCGTCGGGCCGGGCTCCGCCCTCGTCCCCGGTGAGCCGGCGCAGCACGTCGAGCCCGCTGCCGTCGGGCAGGAAGATGTCGAGCAGCAGCAGGTCGGGACGGAGTGCCCGGACCGCCTCGAGTGCCTCGGCGACGCTCGCCGCCTCGCCGACCACGTCGAAGCCCGGGACGCGGCTCGCGTACTCGCTGTGGATGTGGCTCACCCGGAAGTCGTCGTCCACGACCAGGGTCCGGATCATCAGCGCTCGCCTCCCACCGGCAACGCCGTGGTGAACAGTGCGCCCCGCGGCGCCGAGGCCGTCTCGGGCAGGGGCAGTACGACCGTGAAGACGGCGCCGGGGCCCTCGCTGACCGTGATGGTGCCGCCGTGCCGTTGCACCAGCCGGTGCACCAGGGCCAGGCCGAGGCCGCGCCGGGCGGTGCCCCGTTCCGGCCGGGTCGAGAAGCCGTCCTCGAAGATCGACTCGGCGGCCTCCGCCGGGATCCCCGGACCGGTGTCCGCGACCCGGACCCGCACCTCGTGGGAGCTCTCGGTCAGGGTGAGCCGCACCTCGCGGCCGTCCGCCGGGCGCGGACCCTCGCCGGCCGCGTCGACCGCGTTGTCCAGCAGGTTGCCCACGATGGTCAGCAACCGGTGCAGGTGCGGCGGGTCCTGGCCCAGGGACGAGTCGTCGGTCAGCGCGATCCGTACCCCGCGTTCGGCGGCGACCGTGGTCTTGGCCACGATCAGACCGACCATGAGCGAGTTCCCGATCCGCCTGCGCACGGACTCGCTGAGCGCCTGGCCGGCGCCGGCCGCGCCGACGGCGAACTCGTAGGCGTCGTCGTACTCCCCGATGTCGAGCAGGCCGGCCAGGGTGTGCATGCGGTTGGTGAACTCGTGCTGCTGGGCCCGCAGTGCGTCGGTCAGGCCCCGCACGGAGTCCAGTTCGCGCAGCAGCCCGACCATTTCGGTGCGATCCCGTACGGTGACCACGGCACCGAGTTCCCGGCCGTGCAGGGTCACCGGCATGCGGTTGACGACGAGGCAGTGCTCGTCGGTCAGGACGCTGACGTCGGTACCGGTCAGGGTGCCGTCCAGGGCGCGGCGCAGCCGGCCGTCGGGCAGCACCTCCTCGACGGTCCTGCCGAGCGCGGTGCCGAGCCCGAGCAGCCGGCGGGCCTCGTCGTTCACGACGGTGATCCGGTCGTCGGGGTCGAAGGCGACCACGCCCTCGCGGATGCCGTGCAGCATCGCCTCGCGGTCCTGCAGCAGGCCGGCGATCTCCTCCAGTTCCAGCCCGAACGTGGTCCGCTTCAGCCGTCTGGCCAGCAGATACGCGGCCGCGGAACCGAGCGCGGTGGCGATCGCGGCGTACAGGCCGAAGGTGGGCAGCTCGCGCCACAGCTCGCTGAGCACGTGCCGTTCGGGGATGCCCACGGACACCTCGCCGACCAGCCTGCCCGTCGGCCCTTTCAGCGGGGCCTTGCCGTTGGCGGACCGTCCGGTCGCGCCCTGGTCGGTACCGACGTGCGTCCGGCCGTCCAGCACCACGAGCGGCTCGGCCACCGGCGAGCCGACCAGCCGCGCCATGGGGTGCGAGTGGCGGACCCCGTGCAGGTCGATCACCACCACGTACGACGCGCCCGACGCGATCCGGATCCGCTCGGCGGCGGTCTGCACCACGTCACCGCCGTCGCCGTACTCCATGGCGCGCCGGATCTGCGGGTCCGCTGCCGCGGTCTGCGCGATGCCCACGGCCCGCTCCTCGTAGGTGCGGTCGAGTGCGGAGCGCTGCGCGAAGGCGAACAGGACGAATCCGATGGCGCCCGTGAGCGCCAGGATGACGAGCTGGCTGACGAGGATCCGCGCGGAGAGTCTCCCCCTCCCGCCGCGCCCGATCCGCATACGGATGGGTGTCACAGGTGCCTCTTCGCCTCTGTCCCGCGTGGTGCCGGGCCGGCCCGACGCCGGACCCGTGGTGGCGTGATTGTGCCTGATGGCCGAAATCCTGCCCAGCCCCGTATCACTGAGCAGAATGAGCAGAACCCCGGTTAACGCGGGTTTCGCGAGATACCTGGGAAACAGCGACGTAACACTGGGTGGCCTCTAGCGTCTGCCTTCCTCGACCCCACGAGGTGTGGAAGGAGACGGCCTCACATGGCTTCGCGAAACGATGTCGCGAGGAGCCCGATCGCCGATGCAGCAGAGCGCGAGGACGCTCGCATCGAGATCTCCGGGCTCACCAAGCGATTCCTGACCCCTGCCGGTGAGGTGTTCACGGCGCTGCAAGGCGTTTCGTTCACCGTGGAGCCGGGTCAGTTCTGTGCGGTGGTCGGCCCCACCGGCTGCGGCAAGTCGACCACGCTCGGCATGGTGTCCGGGCTCGACCGGCCCAGCGAGGGCTCGGTCAAGGTCGGCGGCCGCGAGGTGGACGGCATCACCGACGGCGTCAGCTTCATGTTCCAGGCGGACGCCCTGCTGCCCTGGAAGACGGTCCTCGGCAATGTGCTCATGGGCCCCGTCTTCCGCGGCGTCCCCAAGCAGCAGGCGCAGGCCTCGGCGCGGGACTGGCTGCGCCGGGTCGGGCTCTCCGGCTTCGAGGACCGCTACCCGCACCAGCTCTCCGGCGGTATGCGCAAGCGCGTGGCGATGGCCGCGGCGCTGATCAACGAACCCAAGATCCTGATCATGGACGAGCCGTTCGGCGCCCTGGACGTGCAGACCAAGGCGATCATGTCGACCGAGCTGCTGGACCTGTGGGAGCAGATCCGTCCCTCCGTCATCTTCATCACGCACGACCTGGACGAGGCCGTGGCGCTCGCCGACCGGGTCGTCGTCATGACGTCCAGCCCCGGGTCGGTCAAGGCCGTCTTCGACATCGACCTGCCGCGGCCGCGCGGCTCGGTCCAGGAGATCCGCTACCAGCCCCGCTTCATCGAGCTCCAGCACCAGATCTGGGACACGCTGCGCGAAGAGGTGGAGCGCGCTTACGCACGCACCGCAGGAGGAAAGGCATGAGCACGACGTCCACCGCTTCCGCCGTCCGGGGCGCCGACGGCGGGCAGGCCTCGGCCGCGGCCGCCGCCAAACGGGCCGCACGACGCCGTGTCGCGCTGGTCTGGGCGGGCCGCCTCGGCCTCGCCGCGTTCATCATCGGCGGCTGGCAGGCGTTCACCACCTGGGGCATCGTCGACCCCTTCTTCTTCGGACAGCCGTCCGGGATCTGGAAGCGGCTGATCGACCTCTTCCAGAACGGCACCGAGTTCGGGTCCTTCTACGCGAACATCTGGACCACCATCCAGGAGGCGCTCATCGGCTTCGCCCTCGGCGCCGGCACCGGGGTCGTCTTCGGCGTCGCGCTGGGCCAGAGCCGCTACCTGTCCGACGTCCTCGGTCCCTACATCAAGATGGTCAACGCCATCCCGCGCATCGTCCTCGGCTCGATCTTCATCGTCGCCTTCGGCATCGGCGTCACCCCGAAGATCCTGCTCGCCGCCGTGCTGGTGTTCTTCATCGTCTTCTTCAACGCCTTCCAGGGCGTCCGCGAGGTCGACCGCAACATCCTCGCCAACGCCCGGGTGCTGGGCGCCTCCCAGCTGCAGATCATCCGGCACGTCATCGTGCCCTCCGCGCTGACCTGGATCATCGCCAGCCTGCACAGCGCGTTCGGCTTCGCCATCGTCGGCGCGCTGGTCGGCGAGGTGCTCGGCGCGCAGAGCGGCCTCGGTCTCGTCATCAAGACCGCGCAGAACAACTTCGACCCCAACGGTGTGTTCGCCACGATGCTCGTCATCGCGGTGATCGTGCTCGGCGCTGAGTGGCTGATCGGCAAGCTCGAGCACCGGCTGCTCTCCTGGCGCCCGCCGGCCCCCACCGAGGCCAACAGCCTCTGATCCTCCCCCCTCCCCGGTCCATCCCCAGCTCCTCCGGTCCCTTCCCAGAACGAAAGAGCCGCCATGTCCAAGAGAATCCTCACCGCGTCCCTCGTCACCGTCCTCGCCCTCGGCGCGGCCACCGCGTGCTCCAGCAGTTCCTCCGGCTCCAGCGGCTCCGGCGGCACCCCGACCGTCAGGCTCATGGTCGGCGGCATCGACAAGCAGATCTACCTGCCCTACCAGCTCGCACAGAACCTCGGCTTCTACAAGAAGTACGGCGTCAACGTCGTGCTGAGCACCGAGCAGGACGGCGGCACCGGCGCCGAGGACGCCATGGCCTCGGGGCAGGTGGACATGGCGGGCGCCTGGTACAACCACACGATCGACTTCCAGGTGAAGGGCAAGGCGGTGGAGGACGTCGTCCAGCTGTCCGGCGCGCCGGGCGAGCGGGAGATGTGCGGCACCAAGAGCGGTGTGCACTCGGCGGCGGACTTCAAGGGCAAGACGCTGGGCGTGACCGACCTGGGCTCGGGCACCGACACGCTCACCCAGTTCCTGGCCGCCAAGAAGGGCGTCAAGACGAGCGACTTCCACCGGATCGGGGTCGGCGCGGGCTCCACCGCCATCGCGGCGCTGCAGAACGGCAAGGTGGCCTGTGTCATGACGACGCAGCCGACGGTCGCCGCGATCGAGAAGAAGGGCATCGGCTACTCGGCGGTCGACGTGGCCACCACCGAGGGTGCCCAGGCCGCGACCGGCGGCGCCTGGCCGGCCGCGGGTGTCATCGCCCGTACCGACTGGGTGAACTCGCACAAGGACGCGGTGCAGAAGGTCGTCGACGCGCTGGTCGCCACCATGCACTGGATCGACAAGCACAGCGCGGCCGACATCGCCGACAAGCTGCCGCAGTCGTTCGTGCAGAACCAGCTGGTCACCAAGGCCGACTACGTCTCGGCCCTGACCCAGGACAAGGGCCAGTTCCTCCCGGACGGCATCATGCCGGCCGGCGGTCCCAAGAACGTCCTGTCCACGGAGGAACTGGTGGGCCACGCGACCTCGAAGGTGAACCTCGGTACGACGTTCACCAACGACTTCGCCCTCGCGGCCAACAAGAAGGAGGGCTTCACCACGACGACGACCCCGGCGGGGAGCGCCGGCTGAGCACCCGTCACCCACGCAGGACCGGTCGGCCGTGTCGGATCAGCTCCGACACGGCCGACCGGTCTGCGGCAGCACGGCACCGGGACCTGCGGACGCTTGCCGTGCCGAACGCCACCACGTGGCAGCGTCAGGTACCGAAGAAAACGTCGAACTCCGTGTACAGCTCTTGCGGGACCCGTTTGGTCGCCTTCGTCGCGTCAGCGAGCGGGATCCGTGTGATGTCCGTGCCGCGTAGAGCCATCATCGTGCCGAAGTCGCCGTCCCGGACCGCGTCCACGGCGTGCAGGCCGAAGCGTGTGGCGAGCCACCGGTCGTATGCACTCGGCGTGCCACCACGCTGGACGTGGCCGAGAACGGTCGTGCGGGCCTCCTTCTCCGTGTGGTGCTCGACCTGCCTGGCCAGCCAGTCACCGATCCCGGACAGGCGCACGTGCCCGAACTCGTCGCGCGACTCGTCCTTGACCACCATCTGTCCGGCCCTGGGAACGGCTCCCTCGGCCACGACGACGATCGGCGCGTAGTTGATCTCGAAGCGCTTCTCCACCCAGGCGCACACCTGGTCGAGATCGAACTCCACTTCCGGGATGAGGATGGCATTCGCGCCCCCGGCGACGCCGGCATGCAGAGCGATCCACCCGGAGTGGCGTCCCATCACTTCGACGACGAGTGTGCGCTTGTGGGACTCCGCGGTGGTGTGGAGGCGGTCGATGGCCTCGGTCGCGATGCTGACGGCGGTGTCGAAGCCGAAGGTGTAGTCGGTGCCGCCCACGTCGTTGTCGATGGTCTTGGGCACGCCGACCAGGTTGATCCCCGCGTCGGACAGTGCGGTCGCGACGCTGAGCGTGTCCTCGCCGCCGATGACGACCAGGGCATCGATCTTGTGGGCGCCGAGGGTGTTCTTGATGCGGTCGATGCCGTCCTCGAGCCGGAGGGGGTTGGTGCGAGAGGAACCGAGAATCGTGCCGCCGAGCGGAAGGATTCCGCGCACGGCCGGGACGTCCAAGGACATGGTCACGTCCTTGACCGCGCCGGCCCAGCCGTCGACGATCCCCACGAACTTCCAGGCGTGTTCCTGCGCCCCTTTGCGTACGACACTGCGGATCACCGCATTGAGACCAGGGCAGTCGCCACCCCCGGTCAGCACTCCCACCCGCATGATCGTTCTCCCTCGCCTTCACACGTCGGGCGCCACCGGCCCGGCCTGGAGCGGAGCCGGTGCCCGTATGGAGATCTGTCTCCAGCTTGAACCCACACGGGACGGAGCGCACGGTGTGCCCCCGCTCGTCGGCTCCCGGGGCCGCGGAGCCTTGCCGGCAGCCCTGCCCGAGGTCCGGCCGTCCGTCCAGGGCCGGTGAGGGTGTCCAGGACGACGAGCGTGGGTCCACACTCGCCCGGCCGGATGTCACACTCCGGGACCTGCCGCGGCTCTCAGGTGCGACCGCCCACGAATGCCACGAGGGCGGTCCTGTCCGCGGCCTCAGGCCGCGGACGGTCGGAACAACGACACCGACTGGAGAGAAGCCATGGTCAATGTGGGACTGTTCGTGCGCATAGAAGCCGAACCGGGCCACGAGACGGCAGTGGAAGCCCAGTTGAAGGCGGCCCTTACGCACGTCGAGGCCGAGTCCGGCACCGTCGTCTGGCTGGCACTCCGCCTGGGGCCGGGGATCTACGCGATCGTCGACGCCTTCCCCGGCGAGGCCGACCGCCAGGCACACCTGGAGGCAGGACGAACCCGACTGGCTGAAGCACTCGAGCACTTCACCCATCCGCCCACGCTCGAGCGCACGGACGTCATCGCCGCCAAAATCCCCTCACCGGGGGCCTGAGCGCCGAGACCCGCAGTCGAGAGTGCTCGTCCCCACATGGTCCCCGGGATCGCACAAGAGGCCGTATCGGATGTCCGATACGGCCTCTGACCTGCTACGTCGCAAGTCGGGACGACAGGATTTGAACCTGCGACCCCTTGACCCCCAGTCAAGTGCGCTACCAAGCTGCGCCACGTCCCGTTGCGGTCTCACCCGGGGTGTCCCGCGTGATCACGCAGGTCAACACTACCGCACCTGGGCGGGTGCCTGTGCCGCCCCCGCCGCGGCGGGGATCGTCGTACGGGTGGGGCGGCGGGCCGGGACGAGGAGGGCGGCGCCGGCCGCGGCCAGGCAGAGGAGGGCGAGCAGGGTCCAGCCGTGGGTGTAGCCGGAGGCGTAGGGCAGGCCGGAGGGCTGGAGGCGGCCGGTGACCAGGACGCTGGTGAGCGCGGCGCCGATGGAGCCGCCGATGGTGCGGATGTTGGCGTTCATACCGGTCGCGGCGCCGGTCTGCTCGCGCGGGACGCTGCCGACGACGAGGTTGGCCATGGAGGCGAAGGCCAGTCCGATGCCGAGGCCGAACAGCCCCGCCACCACGGCTATCTGCCACTGGGCGTCGTGCCAGAGGGTGAGGAATCCGCAGGCCAGCGCGCCCAGTGCGGCACCGGTGGTGAGGAGCGCCTTGGCGCCGACGCGGGGCTCGAGACGGCCCGAGAGGACGCCGGAGACGAACATCGCCAGCAGCATCGGGAGCATGAGGAGACCGGAGGCGGTGACGCTCGCCCCGAAGCCGTAACCGGCCGCGGCCGGCGTCTGGACGAAGCCCGGCAGGAAGGACCAGATCGCGTACATGCCCGCGCCGAAGAGCAGGGCGGCGGCGTTGGTCGTCCACACCGCGGGCAGCCGCATCACACGCAGATCGATGAGCGGGGTGCGGGAGCGGGCCTCGGCCGTGAGCCACAGGGCGAACAGCACGACGGCGGCGGCGAACAGGCCGAGCACCTTCGGCGAGCCCCAGCCCCACTGCCCGGCCTGGCTCAGCGGCAGCAGCAGGGCCACCAGCCACGCGGAGAGCAGCACGGCGCCGTACCAACTGACCTTCCCCTGGGCCCGCTTGGGTGACTCGGGGACGTAGGCCACGGCGATCAGGACCGTCGCGGCGACGATCGCCACGGGGATCCAGAAGAGCCAGCGGTAGTCGAGCGCGGAGACGATCGGTCCGGCGGCCACCATGCCGACCCCGCCGCCCGCGGCGATGACCGCGGAGAGGTTGCTGATGCTGCCGCTCACCTCGGCGGGCGCGAACTCGTCGCGGATGATGCCGAAGGACAGCGGGAACAGGGCACCGCCGACGCCCTGGACGACCCGGGCGACGATGAGGACACCGATGTCCGGGGCGAGCGCGGCGACGAGACAGCCGGCGAGGACGGCGAGCAGGACGCCGACGAGCGTGCGTTTCTTGCCGACGAGGTCGCCGACCCGGCCGAGGATCGGGGTGAAGACCGAGGCGGACAGCAGATAGGCGGTCATCACCCAGGTCGCGGTCGACTGGGAGGCGTGCAGGGCGTGCTGGACGGTCGGCAGGGCCGGCGCGATCAGCGACTGGAGCATGGAGAACACGCCCGCACCGGTCGCGAGGACCGCGAAGGTGAGGCGGGTGGACGTGCGGGGCATGGGAGGGCCTCTCCGAGTGGGAGTGCTGTGACGGGCGAAGGGGGCGTCGTGCCGGGGCATGTCCGCCCACGGCGGTGGCGCCCCCGCAGTGCTAAAGTGGAGGCGCCCCTCCACTATAGCGGAGGTAGCCCTCCGGTTCAACCGAACCGGATGCATTCCTCCGGTTCATCGATTCCCCTGGGAGGCACCAGTGACGGCCACGCCCTTCCCCGTCGGCGAGATCGTGGCGGCCCGCCGCCCGCACCGCAAGGACGCCGCCCGCAACTACGACGCCCTGCTCGACGCCGCCCGCGAGGCGTTCGCCGAGCACGGCTCCGACGCCTCCCTGGAGGACATCGCCCGCCGCGCGGGCGTCGGCATCGGCACGCTCTACCGGAACTTCCCCACCCGCCGCGACCTCTTCGAGAGCGTCTACGCCGACGAGGTCAACGCCCTGTGCCGGGCGGCCGTGGAGGTCGCGGACCTGGAGCCGTGGGAGGCGCTGACCGCCTGGCTGGACCGGTTCGCCGGCTACATGGTCACCAAGCGCGCGGTGCGCGAGGCACTCAACGACGAGTCGGAGATCTTCCAGGCCTGCCGCGACTCGATGTACGCCGCCGGAGGCCCGCTGCTGGAGCGCGCCCAGCGGGCGGGCGTGGCCCGCGCGGACATGGACTTCACCGACCTGCTGCGGATGGTCGCCGGCATCACGGCCACGGCCTTCGACGACGACGCCCAGCGCGACCGGGTTCTCGCCATCGCGCTGGACGGGGTGCGCACCGGCCGCTGAGGCCGGGCACCGCCTACTTGATGAGCGCGTTCGCCACCACCACGATCACCCCGAGCAACGCGTCCCCGGCGCCCATGAGGACCGCCATGGGCCAACTCCGGGCGGACCAGCGGGCGGTGATCAGGCCGAGGACGAAAAGGATCACGATGTTGAGGGCGAACGCCGGGTACTGGACGCCGTTCGGTGACCACCAGCCCCAGCCCGCGCCCGCGAGCAGGAAGACCGTGGGCAGCACGGCCGTGACCAGCGGCCACTCGTCCCGCAGCGTGCGCAGCACGTCCCAACGGCGGTGCGGGGCGCGTTCGGCGATGTAGTGGGCGTAGCCGTGCGCGAGGGCGGAGGCGAAAGCGGTCACCAGGAGCCACACGGCGTCGTAGCGGCGGCCGGCGGCTGTCGTACGGCCGTACTGGGTGAGCGCCGCCACCATCGAGCTGGCGAGGACGGCGCCGTACACACCGCCGAACAGGACGGCCTCACGTGTGTCGTGCTGCCGGGGCGGTGCCGTGCCGACCGCCGTGGAGTCAGCCATGGTCCCCACGATCACCCGTGCGGCGCCGCCCCGCCAGTCCGCGCGGGATGACGAAGTGTCCTCCCACCAGCCCCGATGCTCCACACACTGTCGACTCCGGCGCGGCTCGGCGCTGGCTAGGCTCGCCGCATGACGCACAGCTTCGCGCTCCACATCCCCGACGCCGGCCTCGAACCCGAGCCCCTCGACCCGGAACAGATCGTCTCCGGCTCCCCCGAGGTCACCGGGAAGGTGGTCTGGGAGTCCCCGGACGGACGGCAGATCCGTGGGATCTGGCAGATCACGCCGGGCGTCGTCACCGACACGGAGGCGGACGAACTGTTCGTCGTGATCAGCGGTTCGGCGACGGTCGAGGTCGAGGACGGGCCGACGCTCGAGGTGGGGCCGGGCGACATGGCGGTGCTGCGCGCGGGCGACCGTACGACGTGGACCGTGCACGAGACGCTGCGCAAGGCGTACGCGATCAACCTGTGAGGCGGGGCGCGGCCGGGGTGCCACCGGTCCTCCGTCAGGCGCTCAGCCCCTTGACGCCGGCGGTCAGCGCCTCGACCACCTTCTCCGGCGGGACGTCCGCTCGCCCGCTCGTCCGGGCCGAGAGCGGCAGTTCCACCTGGACTCCGCCGCGGCGGGTCAGGTTGACCGGGTTCCTGGGATGCACGCCGCGCAGGTCGGCCGGGATGGCGGCCAGGTCGGTGACGGCCGGGAAGTCCCGGGCCCCGGCGGCCAGTGCCTCGGCGAGGACGCGGGCCGCGGCCCGGTTGCGGCCGCCGAGGAAGACGGTGTGCGGTGCCTCGGGCCGCATGTGACCGTGCAGGGAGACGGTGAGGGAGACCCGGTCCAGGAACTCCCGCAGGAGTGCGCAGTGGTCGGCCGCCATGAGCGGGGACGGGATGTGCACGGGCTGCCGTACCCCCGGCTGGGTGAAGACGAGGCTGGTGGCGCCGCAGCGGCGCGCCACGAGGTCCGCGAGTTCGGCCGTACCCCCTTCGTTGCTGCCGTGCAGGGCCAGCAGCCCGATCTCGCCACCCGGTACGAGGGTCGCGACCAGCGGTGTGCCCTGGATCTCCGTGTGCTCGGTGCGGGTCACCGGGTCCCCCTTCACTCGGCCGCCTGCGCGGGCAGGTTGTACGGCGTGACGACCTGGATCGCGGACAGCGTCGGCGGGCCGGCCGGAGGCAGCGCGCCGTGCGCCCGCATCACGAGGTGGCAGGCCTCCCGCATGTCCTGGCGCAGGTCGTGGTGGAGCACGGCGGACAGCCGGTGCTCGCGCAGCAGTCGCGTGTTGTCGTGATCGAGGTCGTGGGCGATGAACACCGCGCAGGCACGGCCGAGGTCGGCGAAGGCGCGCAGGGTGGCGTTGTTGCCGCCGCCGATGGAGTACACGGCCCGGATCTCCGGGTCCCGTTCCAGGGCGGCGCGGACCAGGTCGTACTGGGTGGCGTCCAGGCCCTGTCCCTCGGTGATCTCCACCAGGGTGCGCTCCGGATGCCGGGTCCGCATCACGCTCCGGAACCCCATCTCGCGCTCCTCCTCGTTGCGGAAGAAGCCGCTGCTCAGGCTGGTGAGGACATGGCCGGGCCGGTCGCCGAGCCACTGGCCCGTCAGATAGGCGGCGGTGGCGCCGGCGGCCCGGTTGTCGCTGCCGACGTAGCCGATCCGGCCGCTGGCGGGCAGGTCGGTGACCAGGGTGACGACCGGGATGCCGGCCGCGGTGAGCCGGCTCACGGCGGCGGTGACCTCGGGGACGTCGGGCGCCTTGAGGATCACGCCCTGGGAGCCGCGCCGGGCGATCCGGTCCAGCGTCCTGACCTGCTCTGCGGCCGGACCGGTCTCGCGGAAGTGGAAGCGTGAGCGGACCACGGCCGGGTGCAGGGACGGCAGTTCGGCTTCCAGGGCGGCGCGCACGGCGGTGCTGAACCGCTCCGGTGCCTGCACCACGATGTCGACCATGAAGGTACGGCCGACCAGCCGCACCTGGGTGCGCTGCCGGTCGAGGTCGGCGATGGCCCGGTGCACCTCTTGCGCGGTGCTCTCACGTACTCCTCCCCTGCCGTTGAGGACACGGTCCACCGTGGCCTCGCTGAGGCCCGCCTGACGTGCGATCTCCCGGATCGGGAACGGGTGGCCCATGGGCCGGCTCCTTGAGGGGTTTTTGATGGCTGACTGCTGGTTGTTCGAGGGGTTTGTCATGACAAGAATGACAGGGCCGCGTCGTCGCCGTGGCCGAAAGCCGTGATCGAAAGGACGCCGATGTCCGCCGCCTCCGTGCCAGGACGTGCCTGGCCGTCCGGGCAGGACTGCGACCTGGCCGCCTTCCGCGCCCAGACCGACCGGACGACCCGCCTCGTGGACCACCCGCACGCCGCCTCGGTGACGGAAAGGCCTTCCACTGCGCCGGCGAGGACTGGCGCGAGCAGTCCGCTGCGCAGCTGCCGACGGGCACGCTGGGCCAACCGGACGAGATCGCCGACTTCGTGGTCTTGCTGCTGTCCGGCCGGTCAGGGGTGGTCACGGGGTCGGTGATCGACTGGGACCGGAACGTCCTCGGCACCCTCGACCGACCTCCCTGACGGAAACTCGTACTCAAGGAGCACCATGCGTATCGGAATCCTCGGCCTCGGCCGCATCGGCGCCTTCCACGCCGAGACCCTGTCCGGACTGGACGCCGTCGAGGCGCTCGTCGTCGCCGACCCGTTCGCGGACGCCGCCAAGGCCGCCGCCGAGCGGTTCGGCGCCGAGGTCGCGGACTCGCCGGAGGCGCTGCTCGCGGCCGGGGTGGACGGCCTGGTCGTCGCGGCGGCCACGGACGCCCACCCGGCGCTGATCCGGGCCGGCGTCGAGGCCGGTGTCCCCGTCTTCTGCGAGAAGCCGGTCGCCCGCACCATGGCGGAGGGTGTCGAGGTGCTGAAGGCCGTGCGCGACAGCGACGTGCCGATCCAGATCGGTTACAACCGCCGCTTCGACGCGGGCTTCACCGCCGCGCGCGCCGCCGTACAGGCGGGCGAACTGGGCAAGCTGCACACGGTCCGCTCCACGACGTTGGACCCGGCGCCGCCGCCGGCCGCGTACATCGCCGCCTCCGGGGGCATCTTCCGGGACTGTTCCGTGCACGACTTCGACATCATCCGCTGGGTGACGGGCCGCGAGGTCACCGAGGTGTACGCGGTCGGGGGCAACCGGGGCGCCGACTACATCGAGGCGGCGGGCGACGCGGACACCACCGGCGCGATCCTCACCCTGGACGACGGCACCATCGCGGTGGTCTCCAACTCCCGCCACAACGCCCGGGGTTACGACGTCCGCATGGAGCTCCACGGCTTCGCCGACTCCATCGCCGTCGGCCTGGACGACAAGCTCCCGCTGCGCTCTGTCGAGCCCGGCGTGACCTTCCCGTCCGGCACCCCGCACGACTTCTTCATGGACCGCTTCACCGACGCCTACCGCGCCGAACTCACCGCGTTCACCGAGGTCGTGGCCGGCACCCGCCCCTCCCCCTGCACCGTCGAGGACGCCCTGGAGGCAGGCTGGATCGCCGAGGCCTGCACCCTGTCCCTCCAGGAGCACCGGCCGGTGACGCTCGCGGAGGTGCGGAAGCTCTGAGACATGCGGGAGGCGCCGGGCGGAGGTGCCCGGCGCCGTACCCGTGTCCCAGCCGCGGTGGCCGTACCCGTGTCTCAGCCGCAGTAACGGATCAGCCACTCGTCGGGGTTGTACGTGTCGCGCGCCGGGTCGGGCAGGGTGGCCGGCTTGGTCTCGACCATGTCCTCGGGGCGTATCCGATCGGGCAGCGTGCCGAAGCGGTCGCGGCGCAGCGTCACCGGGTCGGTCGCGTCCCGGGCCGTCTTCCGGGGTTCGGTGCGGTGAGTCATCTGGTCCTCCCGTGTTCGCGGGCGCCCCCGTCGTCGTACACAACGCCCGCGTGCCACCGGTTGGTTCCCGGCCGCCTCCTGGCCCAATCCTGTCAGGCCCCGCAGGACCGCAGGAACCTCCGGGTCCGCACCGCGATCGGCAGGGGCCGGTCCGGCTCGCAGGGATACATGTCCTGCTCGACGATCGCGAACAGCTCCACGCCCAGCCCCTGCGCGGCCTCCAGGACGGGCCCCAGTTCGGGCACGCCGGAGGGCGGTTCGCACATCACGCCGCGCTGCACCGCCGGCCCGAACGGCACCTCGTCGGCGATCACCTCGGCGAGGACGTCCGGGTCGACCTGCTTGAGGTGCAGATAGCCGATGCGCTCGCCGTAGGTCTCGATGAGCTTGACGCTGTCCCCGCCGCAGTAGGCGTAGTGCCCGGTGTCCAGGCAGAGGTTGACCAGGTCGGTGTCGGTCGAGTCCAGGAAGCGCTCGACGTGGTCCTCGGTGTCGATGTGGGTGTCGGCGTGCGGGTGGACCACGATGTCCAGGCCGTACGTCTCCTTGACCTCGTGGCCGAGCCGTTCCATGCCCTTGGTCAGGTGCGCCCACTGCTCGGCGGTCAGCTCGGGCGGCTCCAGGATCTCGGCGGTCCTGTCGTCCCGCCAGAAGGAGGGGATGACCACCAGGTGCCGCGCGCCCATCGCCTGGGTGAGCGCGGCGACCTGGCTGACATGTGCCCACGTCTCCGCCCAGACGGACGGGCCGCGGTGCATGCCGGTGAAGACCGTGCCGGCGGAGACCTTCAGGTTCCGCCGGGCCACCTCGTCGCCGAGCCGCGCCGGGTCGGTGGGGAGGTAGCCGTAGGGGCCGAGTTCGATCCACTCGTAGCCGGCCTGGGACACCTCGTCCAGGAAGCGTTCCCAGGGCACCTGCCGCGGGTCGTCGGGGAACCAGACGCCCCAGGAGTCGGGGGCCGAGCCGACCCGGATCCGGTCCAGCGGGGTGGGGGTGGCCATGGTCAGGGGGTTCCTTCCGGGGAGGGCGCGACGGGTGCGGTGAGGTCCTCCTCCTCGGGTAGTTCGTCGGTGTCGACGCCGCGTACCTGGGCCAGTTCGTGCTTGAGGGCGGCGAGTTCGGCGCCGCCGGCCATGTGGTTGGTCAGTTCCTCCAGGCCGACCTCGGTGCGGGAGGCGGACAGCTCCAGGGTGCCCAGGCGCAGGACGCTGAAGTGGTCGCCGACCATGTAGGCGTGGTGGGGGTTGTGGGTGATGAAGATGACGCCGAGGCCGCGGTCGCGGGCGGCGGCGATGTACTTCAGCACGACCCCGGACTGCTTCACGCCCAGGGCGGCGGTGGGCTCGTCCAGGATCAGGACCCGGGCACCGAAGTGGACGGCACGGGCGATGGCCACGCACTGGCGCTGGCCGCCGGAGAGGGTACCGATGGGCTGTTCCAGGTCGTCCAGGACGATGCCCATGCGGCGCAGTTCCTCGTCCGCGGTCTTCTTCATAGCCGCGATGTCCAGGCGGCGGACCGGCCACGGGCCCTTGGTCATCTCCGAGCCGAGGAAGAAGTTGCGCCACACCGGCATCAACGGCACCGTGGCCAGGTCCTGGTAGACGGTCGCGATACCGCGGTCGAGGGCCTCGCGCGGGCTGGAGAAGCGGACCGGGGCGCCGTCGACGAGGAACTCGCCCTCGGTGTGCTGGTGCAGCCCCGACACGATCTTGATGAGGGTGGACTTGCCCGCGCCGTTGTCCCCGAGGACGCAGGTGACCTCACCGGCGTGGACCTTGAGGTCGACGCCGTGCAGGGCGCGGATGTTGCCGTAGGACTTGCCGGCCCTGCGCAGTTCGACCAGCAAGCCGTCGTCGGCGGGCGGTGTGTCCTGGACAAGGGTGCCGTGGGTCTTGTTGTCGGTCATCGCTCTACCTCCGCGTCGCCGTGCGCCGGACCCACAGATTGATCAGGACGGCGCCGAGCAGCATCACGCCCAGGAAGGCCTTGAACCAGTCGGGGTTCCAGCCGGCGTAGACGATGCCCTGGTTGACCATGCCGAACATGAACGCGCCGAAGACCGGGCCGATCGCGGAGCCGGCGCCGCCGGTGAGCAGACACCCGCCGATGACGGCCGCCGCGATGTAGATCAGCTCCTGGCCGACGCCCTCGCCGGACTGCACGGTGTTGAAGGAGAACAGGTTGTGCATGCCGATGAACCAGGCGCCGAACCCGACCAGCATGAACAGCGAGATCTTGGTGAAGGTCACCGGGACACCGACGGCCCGCGCGCTCTCCTTGTTGCCGCCGACCGCGAAGATCCAGTTGCCGTACCGGGTGCGCAGCAGCACCCAGGTCGCCAGGGCCGCGAAGACCAGCCACCACACCACGGTGATCTTCACCTGGACCCCGCCGACGTCGAACGAGGACGCGAAGACCTTCCTGGCCTGGTCGAAGCCGTCCATGTCGCTGATGTCGTCGGTGGCCACGTTGCCGGTGACCAGCTTGGTCACGGCCAGGTTCACGCCCTGCAGGATCAGGAACGTGCCCAGGGTGATCAGGAAGCTGGGCAGGCCCGTCTTCACCACCATCCAGCCGTTGAAGAACCCGATCCCCAGCGACACGACCAGCGCGACGATCACCCCCGTCCACACGTTCATCGTCAGCTGGTAGCTGAGCATGCTGGCGGTGAGCGCCGAGGTGATCACCGCGACGCCCGCGGAGAGGTCGAACTCGCCGCCGATCATCAGCAGGGCCACCGGCAGGGCCATGATCCCGATGGTCGAGGACTGGTAGAGGATCGTCGCCATCGAGCTGCCCTGGCGGACCGAAGGCGCGACGACCAGGAAGAAGACCAGTACGGCGGCGGCGCCGAGGAAGACGCCCACCTCGGGGCGGGCCAGCAGCCGCAGCACCAGCGGGCGGCGGGCGGTGCGGCCGTCGGTCTGCTCGGGGCCGGACGCCGGCGGCCTGCCGAGGGCGGGCTCAGCCTGCTGGGCCATACTCATCACCGGGTCCCCTTCGCGGCGAACTCGGCGACCTTGTCGACGTTGGACTTGTCGACGAAGGCCGGGCCGGTCAGCACCGGCTGGACCCCGCCGCCGCTGTAGTTGCCGTTGTTCTTGTAGAGCCACAGCGCGTCGACCGCCAGGTAACCCTGCAGATAGGGCTGCTGGTCGACGGCGAACTCGATGGAGCCGTTCTGGACGGCCTTCACCAGGTCTTTGTTCAGGTCGAAGGTGGCCACCTTGGCCTTGCTGCCGGCGTCGCTCAGCGACTGCACCGCCGTGAGGGCGAACGGGGCGCCCAGGGTGACGACGGTGTCGATGGCGCTGTCCTGCTTGAGCTTGGCCGTGATGGTCGACTTCACGGACGGCATGTCGGTGCCGTTCACATACAGCGTCTCAGTGGTGCCCTTGAACGTCTTCTGCACCCCGTCGCAGCGCTGGGTGAGGCCCACGTTGCCCTGCTCCTGGATGACACAGACGACCTTCTTGGCGCCGGTGGAGTTCAGCTTGTCGCCGAACGCCTCGCCGGCCACGCTCTCGTCCTGCCCGAAGAACTCCAGCAGGCCCAGCTTCTTCCAGTCGCTCAGGCCCGAGTTCAGGCCCACCACCGGTATGCCGGACTGTTCCGCCTTGCCGATGACGCTCTTCATGGCGTCCGGCTTGGCCAGGGTGACCGCGACGCCGTCGACCTTCTGGTCGATCGCGTTCTGCACCAGGTTCGCCTGGTTGCCGGCGTTCGGATCGGCGGAGTAGACCAGCTTGATGTTGTCCTTGGCGGCGGCGGCCTCGGCGCCCTTGCGGACGGTGTCCCAGAAGGTGTCACCGGGCGCCTGGTGCGTGACCAGCGCGACGGTCATGCGCGGGGTGTTGGCCTTGCCCGCCGAGGCGTTCTGTGCCGCCTCCTCGGCCTTCTTGCCGCCGTGACTGCTGGCGCAGCCGGCGAGGGTCAGGGCCGCCGCGGCGGCGACCGCCACCACCGGGGCCAGTCTCCGGGAGCGGGAGGGAGAAGAGCGGTCCATCTTTCCTGCACCTCACTGTGCGTGTGACGGGGAAGGGACGCTGTTGCGTTGGGACGGGATCCAAGTCCTTGGGGGCGCCTGCTGTCAATACTTTGTTAAGACATCATTTCAGAAGCAGGTCCGAATGTAAGTACAAACCATTGACACCCGCACCGTCCGGGACCTACACCTGAGAGGCATGAGCCCAGTACACCGCACCCCGCAGCGAACGGCACCGGGTGATCGTGCGCTCGACTCCCTCGGCTTCACCCTGGACCGCACCAGCCCGGTGCCCCTGTACTACCAGTTCGCCCGGCAACTGGAAGCGGCCATCGAACACGGCACGCTGGCCCCCGGCGACCTCCTGGGCAACGAGGTCGACCTGTCCGTACGCCTCGGCCTGTCCCGGCCCACCGTGCGCCAGGCGATCCAGTCCCTGGTCGACAAGGGGCTGCTGGTGCGCCGTCGCGGGGTGGGCACGCAGGTCGTGCACAGCAAGGTGAGGCGGCCACTGGAGCTCAGCAGCCTCTACGACGACCTGGAGTCGGCCGGGCAGGAGCCGACCACCCGGGTGCTGCGCAACGAACACATCCCGGCGGGCGCCGAGTTGGCCGCCGCCCTCGGGATCGCGGAGGGCACGGAGGTCACCGTGCTGGAACGGCTGCGCTGCACCCACGGCCGCCCGGTGGCGTTCCTGTGCAACTACCTGCCCGCCTCGCTCCTCGAACTCCCCACGCGGCAGCTGGAGTCGACGGGGCTGTACCGCATGATGCGGTCCGCCGGGATCGTGCTGCACAGCGCCCGCCAGTCCATCGGCGCCCGCAGCGCGACGGCCGAGGAGGGCGCCCTGCTGGAGGAGCGGGAGGGCGCGGCCCTGCTCACCATGCGGCGCACCGCGTACGACGTCACGGGCCGGCCGGTGGAGTACGGCAGCCATGTCTACCGGGCGTCGCGGTACGCCTTCGACTTCCAGCTACTGGTCCGTACCTGAACCGCCGACGCGGGACCCGAACCGCTGGTCAGGACCCGAAGCGGAATCACCCGTGTTCACACAGCCCCCTCGGCCGCCCGCGCCGTGGGGGCTCTCGGCTCTTCGCCCGGGTGAACACGCAGGTAACGGTGACGATTACGTTTCGGGCAAGAGACAGCCCAGGAGGGGCCGCCCTATTGACGCATGAGCGGACATGGGGCTGTTATTACGCCCACGATGTTCGGTCGAGTTGGTTTCTGATCGGTTTCGAAAACCTTTCGGTGATCAACTCATCCCCTTGACCGAGCCCTGTATTCCTCAGGAGCCGCCATGCGCCTCTCCCCCTCCGGTCTCTCCGTCCCGGGTCCCAGCCGTCGTTCGGTCCTGCGCGGAGCAGGCAGTGCCGCCCTGCTCGCCGGGGCCGGCATACCCCTGCTGTCCGCCTGCGGAGGCAGCGGTTCCTCCTCGGACCCGAAGACCGTCACCCTCGGCTCCAACGCCTCGGACGCCGTGCCGAAGCAGGCCTTCGCGAGCGTGTACGCCGGCTTCAAGAAGCAGTACGGCATCACGGTCGACGTGAACACCAAGGACCACAACACCTTCCAGGAGCAGATCAACTCGTATCTGCAGGGCACGCCGGACGACGTGTTCAACTGGTTCGCCGGGTACCGCATGCAGTTCTTCGCGGCGAAGGGCCTGGCCTCGCCGATCGACGACGTGTGGGCGAAGATCGGGGACAACTTCCCCGACGCGATGAAGAAGCTCAGCAAGGGCCAGGACGGCAAGTACTACTTCGTGCCGCTGACGACGTACCCCTGGGCGATCTTCTACCGCAAGAGCGTCTTCCAGCAGCACGGCTACAAGGTCCCCGCCACCTGGGACGAACTCGTCGCGCTGTGCAAGCAGATGAAGAAGGACGGCCTGGTCCCGATCGCCTTCGGCGACAAGGACGCCTGGCCGGCGATGGGCACCTTCGACCAGATCAACTTCCGCCTCAACGGCTACGACTTCCACGTCCAGCTGATGGCGGGCAAGGCGGCCTGGACCGACCCCAAGGTGAAGGCCGTCTTCGACCACTGGGCCGAGATCCTGCCCTACCACCAGGACGGCTTCATGGGCCGTACCTGGGAGGACGCCGCCCAGACCCTGGTGTCGAAGAAGGCCGGCATGTACCTCCTCGGTTCCTTCGTGGCCCAGCAGTTCACCAACAAGGCCGACCTGGACGACCTCGACTTCTTCCCCTTCCCGGAGATCAACTCCGCGTACGGCCAGGAGACGGTCGAGGCACCCACCGACGGTTTCATGGTGAGCAAGTCCCCGAAGAACCACGACGGTGTCGTGAAGCTGCTGGAGTACCTGGGCAGTCCGGCTGCCGAGGAGCTGTACCTCAAGACCGACCCGAGCGTGGTCGCCGCATCGAACAAGGCCAGCACCTCCGCGTACTCGGCGTTGCAGAAGAAGGCGTTCGACATGATCGGCAACGCCAAGAGCCTCACCCAGTTCATGGACCGCGACTCCCGGCCCGACTTCACCTCCACGGTGATGCAGCCCGGCCTGCAGAAGTTCCTGCAGAACCCCAAGGGCGTGGACAGCCTGCTGTCGTCCATCGAGCGCCAGAAGAAGACCATCTTCGCGTCCCAGTGAGCGGCCCGATGACGACCGATACCACCACCCAGACCCCGGAGGCGGCCGCCGTGCCGCCTCCGGGCGCCTCGCCCGCGCGCACGCGGGCCACGCACGGCCATCGCCGCCTGCTGACCCGCCGTGACCGGTTCACGCTCGCCCTGATGGCGGGCGTGCCGACGATCCTGCACGTGCTCCTGGTGTGGGTCACGGCCATCGCCTCGATCTTCCTCGCCTTCACCACCTGGGACGGCATCGGGTTCGGCTCGATCAAGTGGGTGGGCCTGGACAACTTCAAGCAACTCTTCAACGACAACCCGCAGTTCTGGCCCGCCGTCCAGCACAACGTCATCTGGTTCGTCGTACTGATCCTGATCCCGACGCCGTTCGGCCTGTTCCTGGCCGTGCAGCTCGACAAGCGGATCCGCTTCAGCCGGGTCTACCAGACCGCGTTCTTCCTGCCGGTCGTCATCTCGATGGCCTGCATCGGCTTCGTCTGGCAGCTGATCTACAACCCGGACACGGGCCTGATCAACAGCATCATGGGCGCCAACAAGCCGGGCCACTACATCGACTGGATCGGCGACCCGCACCTCAACCTGTGGGCGGTGCTCATCGCCGCGTCCTGGCGGCACACCGGCTACATGATGATCCTGTACCTGGCGGGTCTCAAGAGTGTCGACCCGTCGCTCAGGGAGGCCTCCGCGCTGGACGGCGCGAACGAGTGGCAGACGTTCAAGAGCGTCATCTTCCCGACCCTGCGCCCGACCAACACGGTCGTGCTGGTCGTCACGATCATCGAGGCGCTGCGCGCCTTCGACCTGGTCTTCGTCTTCAACAAGGGCGCCCAGGGCACCGAGTTGCTGTCGATCCTGGTCACCAACAACATCATCGGCGAGTCCAGCCGCATCGGTTACGGCTCCGCCATCGCGGTCGTCCTGCTGGTGATCTCGCTCGCGGTGATCATCCCCTATCTGATCGCCACCTTCCGGAAGGAGCGGCGCGCATGAGCAGCACCACTCTGCCGCTGAAGCGGCGTGCGCCGATCCGCCCGGCCCGTGTCCTGCTGCACGTCTTCCTGGCCGGTACGGCGCTGGCGTGGCTGGCGCCGCTGCTGTGGGCGATCTTCTCGGCCATGCGGCCGTACAGCGAGACCAGCGCCAAGGGTTACGTCTCCTGGCCGGACAAGCTGACGTTCGAGAACTTCACGAACGCGTATCAGCAGTCGGACATGCTGCACTACTTCGGCAACACACTGGTCATCGCGATCCCGGCCGTGCTGCTGACGCTGTTCCTGTCCTCCTGCGTGGCGTTCTACGTGGCCCGGTTCGACTTCCGCCTGAACCTCGCCCTCCTGCTGGTGTTCACGGCCGGCAACCTGCTGCCGCAGCAGGTCATCATCACCCCGCTGTACCGGCTGTACCTGCTGACGAACCTGCCGGGCATCACACAGAGCGGCAAGCTGTACGACTCCGCGCTCGGCCTGGTCCTCATCCATGTGGCGTTCCAGTCCGGGTTCTGCGCGTTCGTGCTGAGCAACTACATGCGCTCGCTGCCGCACGAGCTGACGGAGGCCGCGCTGGTCGACGGTGCCTCGGTGTGGCGGCTGTACTGGCAGATCACGCTGCCGCTGTGCAAGCCGGCGATGGCGGCCCTGGCGACCCTGCTGTCGATCTGGATCTACAACGACTTCTTCTGGGCGCTGGTGCTGATCTCGACCGGCCAGAACATGCCGATCACCTCGGCCCTGAACAACCTATCGGGCCAGTACTTCACCGACCCCAACCTGGTGGCGGCGGGCTCGCTGCTGACCGCGATCCCGACCCTGGTCGTCTACTTCGCGCTGCAGCGCCAGTTCGTCAGCGGTCTGACCCTGGGCTCCAACAAGGGCTGACCCGCCCGCACGTTCAAGGGAACGAAGAGAACACAGTGAAGCGCACCCTGTCCGTCCCCGGCCTGGCCTACGGCGGCGACTACAACCCCGAGCAGTGGCCCGAGGAGGTGTGGGCCGAGGACATGCGCCTGATGCGCGAGGCCGGGGTGAACCTGGTCAGCGTCGGCATCTTCTCCTGGGCGCTGCTGGAACCGTCCGAGGGTCGTTACGACTTCTCGCACCTGGACAAGGTCCTCGGACTCCTGCACGAGAACGGCATCGCCGCCGACCTGGCCACGCCCACGGCGGCGCCTCCGGCGTGGTTCTTCCGCGCCCACCCGGAGGCGCTGCCGGTCGACCGCGACGGCCGCACCCTCTCCTACGGCAGCCGGCAGACCTTCTGCCCGTCCTCCCCCGCCTACCGCGAGGCCGCGCTGCGCATCGCGGGCGCGCTCGCCGAGCGGTACGCGGACCACCCCGCCGTGCGCATGTGGCACGTGCACAACGAGTACGGCTGCCACAACGCGGCCTGCTACTGCGACACCAGCGCGGCCGCGTTCCGCCGCTGGCTCCGGGCCCGCTACGGCCACGACCTGGCGGCACTCAACGGCGCCTGGGGAACGAGGTTCTGGAGCCAGTGGTACGGCGACTGGGAGGAGATCCTCCCGCCGCGCGCCACGGGCGCCGTACCCAACCCGACGCACCAGCTGGACTGGCGCCGGTTCTGCTCCGAGGAGCTGCTGTCGCTGTGCACGGCGGAACGGGACGTGCTGCGGGCGGCGGCGCCGTCGATCCCGGCCACCACCAACTTCATGGTGATGTTCGACTTCGACGCGCTCGACTACTGGCGCTGGGCGCCGGAGCTGGACATCGTCTCCAACGACCACTACCTGATGTCCGCCGACCCGGAGTCGCAGATCGACATCGCGCTGAGCGGCGACCTCACCCGCTCCCTGGCGGGCGGCCCATGGCTGCTGATGGAGCACTCCACCGGCGCGGTGAACTGGCAGCCCGTCAACCGGGCGAAGAATCCTGGAGAGTTGCGCCGTAACGCGCTGGCGCACGTGGCGCGCGGCGCGGACGGCATCGCGTACTTCCAGTGGCGGCAGTCGAGGGCGGGTGCGGAGCAGTGGCACTCGGCGATGGTGCCGCACGCGGGTACCGACAGCCGGATCTGGCGGGACGTGGTCCAACTGGGCGCGGACCTGCGGGCGTTGGCAGAGGTACGCGGCAGCACCTCGCCCGCCGAGGTGGCGGTCGTCTGGGACTGGGGCGCCCGCTGGGCCCTGGAACTGCCCTCGCAGCCGAGCGGGGAGCTGCGCTACGCGGACCTGGTCCGGGCCTGGTACGAGCCGCTGTGGCGGTCGGGTGTGCCCGTGGACTTCGTGCGACCGCAGGCTGACCTGTCCGCCTACCGCCTGGTCCTGGCGCCCAGCCTGTACCTGGTGGACGACGAGGGCGCGGCGAACCTGGCGGCGTTCGCCGAGCGCGGCGGCACCCTCGCCGTGGGCTTCCACAGCGGGGCCGTGGACGAGAACTGCCATGTGCGGCTGGGGGGTTACCCGGGCGCGTTCCGCGAGGTGCTGGGCGTCCGCTCGGACGAACCGTTCCCGCTGCTGCCCGACGAGCAGGTGGCTCTCTCCGGTGCGGTGCCGGACGGGGCGACGGGCACGCTGTGGTCGGAGCGGCTGCGGCTGGGAGGCGCCGAGGCGGTCGCCACGTACGCCGACGGCCCCCTGTCCGGCATCCCCGCGGTGACCCGCCGCCCGCACGGCACGGGCACCGCCTGGTACCTGGCCACGCTCCCGGACCCGGCCACGCTGGCCGCGCTGCTGGGCCGCGTACGGGGCGAGGCGGGCGTGGAACCGGTACGTACGGCCCCGCCCGGCGTGGAGGTGGTCCGCCGGCGCGGCCCGCAGGCGGACTACCTGTTCGTCATCGACCACGCCGGGCAGGGCGCGGAGGTGCCGATCGGACCGGGCGCGACGGAACTCCTCACCGGCAAGGAACTGCACGACTCGGTGACGGTCCCACCGGGCGAGGTCGCCGTCGTACGGGAACCGCGGTGACCTTCGCAGCAGGACGGCTCCCCGGGTGCTCCGGTGCCCGAACATGATCAAGGGGTGGTGCCGGACTGCTCCGGCACCACCCCTGAACCACGACTCTCACAAGTCGGGACGACAGGATCTGAACCCGCGACCCCTTGACCCCAGGAGTGAGCGTCAAGGCTATTTTCTGGACATAGCAGACTTAATCATGGCGCAGGAGGTGAGTGGAAGGCTCCCTCGTGCACCATCGCGCATACCGTGTGGTCCCCAACCGGTCCCCACTCGCGGGCATGGCTCTGATGCCAGACGCTCCGTGAGACGCGTCGACGCCATGACCAGGATGCACCGGCCGGACCTCTGCGGACACTGCCGTACAGCTACCCGTCCCCCGAGGGCGACATCTTCGCTCTGGGCACAGATCTTCACCACGGCCGACGCTACGAGGCAGATCCGTGCACCGGACACTGGTCCCCGGAGCTGGTCCCCAAGCCAACGTCACCGAGCCCTCCACCCAGTTGGAGGAGGAGACACTTACGTCATCGCCGACCAGGCATCCGTTACGCACGTCCAAGGGTTGCCGACGGGTCAGGAGGCCGGTTCGCCGCGGCCGGTCACGGCGTGAGATCTCGCGACTTTCCGCCTGAGGTCGCGGATGGCGACGCCGCGCGAGACACCGTGTTCGCGCATGACCTCAGCTAGGGAAGGCAGTTCCGTCATCTCCAAGTTGTCCTCGATCAGAGCCCTAACCGAGTCGGCAACCTTCAGGAACGTTCCCCGAGGACTGGCCTGCTGCGACACCCGTTATCCCCTCTGCTGGCCGCTAACGGGTTCAAGCGTCTTTACAGTCCCCCCACCTGACCGGCAGAGCGGCCACCGAGGCCCTCGTCCGAACCCTTACCCGCTGGCCCCCTCCTCCAGCACCCCGAGAACCCCGCGCTCACCGGGACCCTTGGGTTCGGCCCCGGTTTCCCCGCGTGCCTGGGCCGTACAGCCCCCGAGCCGCTTCGGGAACTTCCCCCGTTCCCCGGCGACGACCTCACCCACAAGACCCCCGACCTGGTCCTCCAGCTCTGCGCGACCACCCCCGAGGCCCTCACCGCCAAGGCCTGCACCCTCCTCACCGAGGCCACCGGCACCCTCCGTACCCGCTGGCGCCAGCCCGCCCACCTCCCCCCGCCCCCCGGCCAGACCCCCCGCAACCTCCGCGGATTCAAGGACGGCACGGAGAACCCCACCCCGAGGAGTGCGAACGCTGGGTCTGGGCGGACGACGCGACGTACCTCGTGGTCCGCCGTATCCACCTGAAGGTGAAGGAGTTCACGAGCCTCTCCCTCACCGTCCAGGAACAGACGATCGGCCGGCACCGGGACCCCGGCGCGCCCCTTGGACGCCGGCACGAACACGACGACGTGGACGTCTTCTCCAAAACCCCCGAAGGCCGCTACACGACCCCCCTGCACGCCCACGTCCGCGCCGCCAGCCCCCGCTACGACGGCGGCGCGCGCATGCTCCGCCGGGGCTACACGTACGACAACGGACCCGCCGACCAGGGCCTCCTCTTCCTCGCCTACATGCGCGACCCCACCCTCTTCACCCGGGTCCAGGAACAGCTCACGACGAGGGACGACCTGCACCCGTACACGGAACACCGTGCGTCGGCGCTCGCGTACGTCCCCCCGACCCCGGCGCCCGGCGAGTACGTGGAGGAGCGGTTCCTGGACTCATGAGGCTGGGACGCGCCCGCCCGGACGGGCGGTGGTGGCGAGCGCGCCCAGGGCCTCCTTACTCCAGCAGGGCCCCGTCGCGGTCGCGGCTCAGGACGTCAGGCCGGGTCCGCACCGGCCCCCGCCGTGAGCTTCGGCCGGACGTCGGGCGCCGTCGTGTGCCGGATGTCGGCGCCCAGCTTCACCAGGTCCTCGACCAGGTCGCGGTAACCGCGGGCCAGGTGGTGGTGGTTGCGCAGCGTGGTCCGGCCCGGTACCGCGAGCGCGGCGAGCAGCAGGACCGCGGCGGCGCGCAGGTCGGTGGCGTGGAGGTCGGTGCCGGGCCGGTACGGCGGGCAGGGGCCGTCGACGCGCAGGACCGTGTCGTCGACCGCCGTCCGCATGCCGAGCGCCTCCAGCTCCGGGGCGAAGCCGAAGCGGTGCTCCCAGACGGCCTCCCTGATGTGGGTGGGGCCTTCGGCGTACGCCGCCAGCAGGGCGAAGAAGGGCTGGTTGTCGCTGAACACGCCGCGCGACATGGCGGTGAACTCCACCGGCCGCAACGGCTTCGCCAGCGGGTGCGCGGTCACCTCGTCGGCGCCGACGTCGACGCGCACCCCCATGCGGTCCAGCAGGTCGAACTCGGGCGCGAGCGCGTGGACCGCGCGGTCGATGCCCGGGCCGGTGATCCGCAGCGGCTCGTCCGCCAGCAGGACGCCGGCGCAGATCCAGGTGACCACCTCGATCAGGTCGGGGATCAGCGTGACGTCGGCGGGCCGGTCCAGCGCCTGAGGGCCCCGCCCGTGGATCACCCACGTCTCGGGCCCGGCGAACTCGATGTCGGCGCCGAGGTCACGGAGCACGGTGACCATGTCGGTCACGTCGGGCTTGAGGTACGGGTGGTGCAGCGTGGTCGTCCCCTGCGTGACCGCGCCCATCAGCAGCGCGGTCTTGACCGCACCGCTGTAGCAGGGCCCGCTCATGAGCGCCTTGTTGCGCGTGTAGTCGAGCATGTCGATGGTGCACGGCGTGAGCCGCTGCGCGGTGAGGTCCACGGAGCCGTCCGCCGTCAGCCGGGTGGTGACCCCGAACCGCCCCATCACGTCCAGCATGTGCTCGACTGGCCTGCCGCGCGGGCCTTCGCCGATCGTGCAGCCGCCGCTCGCGGGCAGCCGGGCCACGCCGTTGCGCGAGACGAGGGCGGGCAGCAGGTAGAGCGAGCCGTGGATGCGGCCGACGAGATCGGCCGGCAGCTCCGCGCGGTCCC
The DNA here is from genome assembly GCF_053598315.1 of Streptomyces sp. NPDC001153. Lineage (NCBI taxonomy): Bacteria > Bacillati > Actinomycetota > Actinomycetes > Kitasatosporales > Streptomycetaceae > Streptomyces > Streptomyces sp. NPDC001153. The sequence continues at coordinate 121,569 of NZ_JBSFJZ010000011.1, read as the reverse complement.
AGGCGGACGCGTCGACGGTGAACGTCTCGGCCGGCCCGTCGTAGTGCGCGTGCGCGCCCGCCGCGCGGAAGATCTCGCCCAGCACCGTCGTCTCGACGATGTCCGGGCAGTTCCCGATGCGCACCGGCGCGCTCGCGGTGGCCGCGGCGGCCACCGTGGTGACCAGGGAGTGCTTGAACCCGGAGGTGCGGACGGACCCGGAGAGCCGGTTCCCGCCGTGGATCTCCAGCAGCGGCTCGCCCGGGGGAGCGGGTTCTCGCCGACGGTCCTGCATGGGGGTACCTCCTGCGCTGAGTGGTGAGGGGGCGGGCGAAAGGGGCCGGTGCTCGATCGAACGCAGCCACTGCCGCGCTTGACTCGCACTGGTCAGGTGGACGACGGCGAGGCCGGGGTGCAGGCCGAGGAAAGCGGCCGTCTCGGCCCGCCGGGTGGCGTGCTGGGACCAGGCCCAGCGCAGCGGGTGGCGCGGGTTGCGCAGCATCGACCGCCAGGTCTCCCGGTTGCCGTGCCACAGCTCCCGGCCGGTGGCGGCGCGGACCACCGAGCGCCGCAGAACGCGGCGCATGACGGTCCGGCGGGGCAGGTCGAGCCAGACGAACGTGTCGGCGCGCTCGCCGAGCAGGTCGCCGACGACCCAGTGGTACTGGGCGTCGCAGATCCACGCCGGTGCCCGCGTGGCGCGCTCCACGTCGTCCGCGAACTCCGCGCGGTGGGTCCACCCGGGCCCGTGGTAGAGCGCGTCCATCTCGATGTGCCGGATGTCCAGCGCCCCGGCGAGGGCGGCGGCCAGCGTGGTCTTGCCCGCGCCGGAGATCCCGCCGACGACGATCCGCCGCATCGGTGCCTGCCCGGGCGCCACCGGCCGCGTCGGCCGCGTGAGGAACCCGGCCGACAGGGCCGTCCCCGCGCAGACGACGGCCAGGCCGAGCCACAGGACGGCGTTCCCGTGGGCCAGCAGCACCGTCCCGGCCGCCGGGGCGACGGCGCCCGCGATCCCGAAGGACGTCTGGAACGTCGCGTTGTAGCGGCCCTCCAGACCGGGCGGCGCGGCGGCGTTCGCCGTCGTGGTGACGACGGGGGCGAACAGCGCGTCGCCGAGCGTGCCGATCAGCGCCGCGCCGAGGACGACCGCGGTGGTGGACGGCCCCGTCCAGCCGGACGGTGCCATGACCAGGGCCGCCAGGGTGAAGAAGCAGGCCGCCAGGCGCAACGCCGGCGGGGCGGAGACGCGCTGCGCGTAGGCGACCGCGGGCCGCCGGGCCACGGCCATCGCCACGCAGGCGACGGCGATCACCACCCCCGGCACCCACGACGGCTGCCCCAGCACCACGACGGCAACCACCGGGAGCATCGTCGTCAGGCAGTCGGAGACGAACGCCAGCAACAGCGTCAGCAGGCACAGCCGCAGGAACCCGGGGTCGTCCCGCAAGTCGCGCCACCGCCACGCCCGCCCGTCGGCCGAGGGCTCGGCCCCGGGGGACGGCCGGACGTGCCGGCGCACCGTGAGCACCAGGCCCATGGCCGCCGCGTAGGTGAGGCCGTTGGCGTACGCGACCAGGTGCAGTCCCGTACCGCTGTCGATCAGCAGGCTCCCGGCGGCCGCGCCCATCGCGCCGCCCGCCGCCCACCCGCCGACCTTCAGCACGCTCGCCGTGCTCAGCACGCCGAGGAGCGCCTCGGCCGGGACCAACCGGGCCAGCAGCGGGGTGCTGGCCGTCCAGAACAGCCGGTCCGCGCCGACCGCGACGACGGCGAGCACGCCGACCTGCCAAGTCGCGGAGACGAAGGGGAACAGCGCGAACACCCCGGTGCGCACGGCGTAGCTCAGGGCCGCGCCGTTCGCCGGGCCCCACCGGTCCACCAGCAGGCCGTTCACCGGCCCCGCCAGCAGGCCGAGGAGCCCGCCGACCGTCAGCGCGGCACCGACGTGCGCCAGGGGGAGGTGCTGCCCCCGGGTGAAGAAGATCAACGCGACCGGCGTCCACAGGCCGTTGCCCACGCAGTCGACGGTCAGCGCCACCAGGTAGGTGCGCTTCCCGGGCGTCTCCCGCCCCCGGCCGATCCGGAACGGGGTCACGGGCGGACGAAGTGCACGAGCAGCGCCCGCCGGTCCACGGGGCAGGTGTCGGCGACCGGCGGGACGCCGTGCCAGGACCGGTCCGAGCGGACGAGCACGACGGACGTCCCGGTGGTCGGCGCCACCCGCTTCGCGCAGTCGTCCATGTCGGCGCTGCGCAGCAGCCGCAGGTCACCGCTCCACCGCGGGTCCCACCCGTCGTTGAAGTAGAAGAGGTGGGTCACCGCCTTGTCCGGGCGGTCGGTGTGCGGCTCGATCCAGCACCCCCGGGCGTAGCGGGTCATGCGGGCCTCGACCAGGCACCGTTCCAGGTCCACGCCGGTGAGCGCGGACAGCGCCTCGCGGTAGGGCCGGGAGACGACGTCCGCGACGAGCTGCCGCCAGTTCGCGGGGAGCGTGCGCACCTGGCCCTCGTCGACCGCGCCGGCGGTGACGAGGTTGCGGTTGAACATCCGGTACTGCTTGTCGGACCGGTTCAGGTCCGTGCGCTCGGACTCCTCGAAGCCGTCGTCGCTGAACTCGCCGCGCAGGCTCTCGGCGACGGCGTCCGTGACGAACGAGCGGGGGATCACGGCGTGGCCGAACGGGTCCTGTTCCAGCTCGGCCCCGCTGATGGTCTCGATGTCGACGAGGGACACGTCTTCTTCCTCACAGGTGGACGGGGTGGGTGAACGCGCCGGCGACCGTGCGCAGCCGGGTCTCCTCCCGGAGGCCGTGGAGCGTGAGCAGCCGGGCGACGCTGCCGTGTTCGGCTTCGATCCCGGCGATCAGCGAGCGCATCGTCGCCGCCGGCGTGGAGGTCCGCAGCCGCAGTTGCGCGAGGGTGTCCTCGCGGGTCCAGCCCGGGCGGGCGTCGGCGCCGCGCAGGGCGCGGTAGGCGCGGGCGGTCAGGGCGTAGTCCCGGGCGACGTCCGCCGTCCGCACCCCGAGCGCCCGCAGGACCAGGGCGCTGACCACGCCGGTGCGGTCCTTGCCCATCGCGCAGCAGATGTAGACGGGGACCTCCGCCCCGTCGGCGAGCAGGTCCACGATCTCCGCCGCGACCGGCGCCGCCCTGGTCAGCATGTCGCGGTAGTTCGCGAGGTAGTCGCTGGGCCGGGGCCGCACATTGCCCCGGATACGGCTCATGTCGCCGGCCACGGGCCGAGGCAGCACGGTCGCGCCCGTGCACTCGGGCCCCCGGTACTGCCGGCGTTCCTCCTCCAGGCGCAGGTCGACGACGGTACGGATGCCCAGCCCGCCCAGCGCCGGCGCCGTCTCCGGCGACGGCGCCGGCCCCCGGACGAGGAGCCCCCGCCGCAGGTACCCCCCGCCGGGACCGCGCAGCCCGCCCAGGTCACGCACGTTGGGCAGGCCCGGGACCATGATCCTCCGGGTGTTCATGCCATCCCTTCGCGGTACCGGTCGCTCAGGGCGGCGACGACCTGACGGACGACGGCCTCGTTCGCGACCGCGATACGGACGGCGGCCGGCAGCCCCGGCGCGCCCGACAGGTCCCGTACGACGATCCCCCGCTCCAGGAGGTGCCGGCTCGCGGCCTCGGCGGCCGTCGGGTCGGGGACGTCCCAGGTCACGAAGTTCCCGCCGCTCGGCCGGGCGCGCCAGCCGGGCACCGCGCGCTCGACCTCGGCCGCGAACCGCTCCCGCAGCCGTCGCACGTCGGCCCAGATCCCGGTGAAGACGGCCTGCTCCTCCAGCGAACGCCGCAGCAGCGCGACCGCCAGAGCGGAGACCGAGCCCTCCGGGTCCAGGTCGAACAGGTGCCGGGCGGTCGCCGGGTGCGCGACCGTCACCGCGATCCGGGCACCCGACAGGCCATAGCACTTGGAGAACGTGTTGACGCGGACGACGTGCCGCAGACCGGCGAGCCCGCGCACCAGCTCCTCGCCGCCCTCGGTGAACGCCAGGTAGGCGGTGTCCACGACCAGGAGACTGCCGTGCTCCGCCACGGCGTCCGCCAGCTCGGCCAGCTCCTCCGCACCGTGCACCTGCCCGGTGAAGCTGTGCGGGGTGGTGACGACGACGAACGCCGGCGCACCCGCGCGCAGCCGCCGCGCCAGGTCACGGAGGTCGAACAGGCCGGTCTCCGGGTCCGGGGCGACCGGGTCGAGGACACAGCCCGAGATCGCCGCGAACTTCGCCCAGCCGTCGAAGTTCGGCTGGTGCAGGACGATCCGCGACACCTCCGGGAACGCCCGGGTCAGCAGGTTCAGCCCCGGATCGCTGCCCGCGGTGAGCACGAGCGAGTCGACGTCCACCCCGAACCGGTCGGCCAGCATGCCGTAGACCGGCTGGAGGATGGGGTAGGTCAGCACGTCGTTCGGGTCGAACCGATCCAGCGTGGCCCGGTGCACCGCCGCCGCCCGGCTGTCGAGCAGCCCGCAGTTCTTGAGGTTGATCTCGTCGGGGACCCGGACGCGCCGGCTGCGGAACCGGCCGGCGCTCTCCCGCAGGAAGGGGGAGCCCGCCCCTTCCCGCGCCGTCACGAGCGTCTCGTCCCTCATGCCGGGCGCAGGGCCGGGCCGGCGGCGCGGGCAGGGATGTTCTCGAACACCTGCGTGACGTCCGGCTGGCTGCCGAAGACGATGTCGTAGCCCCGGGCCAGCTCCTCGTCGGTCAGCGCGTGGGTGCCCGGCACGAACAACTGCCGGTTGAACGCGGCCATCTCGTGATCGAGGAGGTCGGGGCCCGCGAGCTCCCAGGGGGCGTACACGGTCGGCCGGGCCCGGCCCCCGCGCTCCTGGACGGCCTCGATGGTCCGCTCGGCACCCTCGATCGTGGTGCCGGGCAGTCCGACGATGACGAAGCAGTTCAGCTCGATGCCCGACTCCTTGCACCAGGCCGAGAGCCGGTCGAGGTCCATCGCGGACTTCTGCTTCGGCCGGGGCAGCAACGCGCCCTCCTGCGGGTCGAGCGTCTCCAGACCGACGCTGATCCGGACGCAGCCGGCCGCCCCCATCGACCGGATCATCCCCTCGCTGAGGTGGTGGATCGTCGTCGCGCACTTCCACGGGTACGGGGACCCCCGGCCGGTCAGCTCCCGGCAGAGCTCCTCCATCCACTTCTTGTCCAGCGTGAACGTCGGCGCGTAGAACGCCACGTACTCGAACGGCGCCGCGGCGAACGACTCCTCGATGTACCGGAGCGTCCGCTCGACCGTGAGCCGCCGTTCCTTCCTCGTGTAGATCAGCGGCACCTCGCAGTAGGAGCAGCCGACCGGGCACCCGCGAGCCGCCGGGACGACCAGTTCGCGGCGGCGCGGGATGCCGCAGAACTTGTTCGCGTCGTCGAAGTAGAGGGCGTCGTAGTGCCCGTACGGGATCTCGTCGGGCGTCGGCAGGTACCAGTCCTCAGCCGGAAGCAGGTCACCGCGGCGCTTCGGAGCGGCCCAGGAGCCGTCGCGCCGCAGGTGCACCCCCGCCGCGTCCGACGCACGGCCCCGGAAGGTCTCGATCGCGGCGCCGACACCGGCCTCGAAGTCGCCGGTCTCCACGATCGCGTCGATGTCGAAGCGCTCGAAGAAGCGGGGGTTGACCCCGGACAGCCTGCCGAACGTGACGATCGGGGCGTCGGGGTTCAGCGCCCGCGCGTAGGAGACGAGCCGGCGCAGTCCGTCGATGCCGTCGAACTCGTTCATCACGGCGATCACGTCGTACCGCTCCTGGAAGAGCCTGCTGCCGAGGTCCTTCCACGTCAGCCGCTCGACACTGGCGTCGATGGCGGTCACCTGGGCGCCCGGGTAGACGGCGCGCAGGTGACCGGTGACCTGGTAAAGCGCGAGGTGGTGCCCCGCGTTGAAGTAGCTGAGCACCTGCGGCGGCCAGATCACGAGGATCTTCCGGGGTTCGTCCACAATCTTTCCCATGGGGGGTCCTTTCGGTGCCGGGCGCCGGACGGTCAGTTCTGCGGCCGGTACGCGGAGCCGGCGAGCCCGGTGGTCAGCCAGTACTCGATCTGGACCGTGATCCGCTCGGTCCCCTCCGGGTGCTCGATCTTCGAGACCGCGTGCCACGACTTGTCGGTGGGCGGGAAGGCGAGCAGTTGGCCGCCGACCGGGCTGATCTCCTCCGTGGGGCCCGCCTTGGGGGACGCGAAGATCTGGAACTGCCCGCCCGCCTCGATGGGCCAGTCACGGTTCAGGTAGAGGATCACGGTGATCGCCTTGGTCGGCTTGTCCTTGTGCACCGACAGGTAGTCGCCGTTGCGGTGGGTGTAGAGGCCGATGCTGCGTTGCAGGCCGGCCAGCGCGATCCCGGTCGACTTCTCCAGCCAGGCGGTGAACTCGGCGCCCCGCAGGTCCTCCACGAGGTCGCGCCAGATCGCGGGCAGGCGGGGGAAGACCGGGGCTTCCTTCTCCAGGACGATGAGGTCCACGAGGTTCATCCGGTACTGCTTCTCGTGCTTGGGGTCCTCGACCGCGATCTTCGCGACGTCGGCGGTCGGCATGGTCGCGAGCAACTCCTTCAGCTGCCCGTCGTCGAGCAGGTCACGGCCGCGGAAGAGCTGGAACGGCTGGGTACGTTCCTCCAGCGCCGAGTCGAGCGTCAGCACCACGGTGTCTCCTTCGGGTCGATGCGGGGGTCCCGGGACGGCCGGGGCCCGACCTGGCCACAGCCTGTACGCGGGCCCCTGCCGACCCCTTGTCGGTTCGCTGCCCGGCCGCTGCCGGGGATCGGCAAGGTCTTCGCAAACCGGCGCGCCATCACACGGCAAGCGCGGCGGTGAGACTGGCGGGGCAGCCCTGATACCCGAACCGGTGCACACGCCGGCCGCTGAGAGGTGTGAGTCTTGATCAACCTGGACGTCCGGCTCGAAACGTGGGACCACCCCTTCAGGTACTTCCGCGGCGCCGGTCTGATCTGCGCGCGCGACCTGGCCGACCTCGGCGCCACCGCGCCGGACGCGGGCCTGTTCCAGCGGATCGACACCTCGACCGGTGACGTACGGCGCCGCTACCGCTCGTCCGTGCTGCCGTTCGCCGACAACAAGACCGGCCTCACCCCCGATGACATCCCTCTGGCGGCGCCCTGGCGCGAACTGGTCACCGACCTGCTGTCCGACGAGTTCACCGACTGGCTGCGCCGCGAGACCGGGGTGGACACCACCGGGCTCCACCGCCGGGCCGAGATCTACCACCACTGCGACGGCGACTTCGAGGACCTCAACGTCGGCAAACAGCACAAGAGACTCGCCTTCGCGCTGCACACCAACGAGCACTGGCCGGCCGACGGCGGCGGAGAACAGGAGTACTGGTCCGGCCCGGACAGGTCGGCCGGCCCCGCCTCGACGATGTCCCCGACGGGAGGCACCGCCTGGTTGTACTCGGCTTCGCCCTCGTCCTGGCACCAGATGGCGCCGGTCAGCGCGGGGCGGGGCCTGGTGCGGCGGTCGGTCGTCATGGACTTCTTCGAGTAGCCGGCGAACCCCGGCCGGACACCGACAGCCAAACACCGACGGAAGCCGCCGCCCGAGCTGTCTCGGACGGCGGCTTCCGTCGGTGGACCTCTACGCTCCCGCCGGTCACTCCTCGTCGATCCGGATGGCCGACGACGGGCACAGGTGGACCGCCTGACGGACGGCCGGCCCGTCCGCCCCGGCCGGATCCACCGTCAGCGGCGCGACCAGCCCCTCCTCGTCCTGGTCGAAGACGGCGGGCGCCGCCAGAACGCACTGGGCGGCACCGACGCACCGCTCCCTGTCCGTGGTGATGTGCACGGGCGTGCCCCTTCCCTCAGCAGTGCACCGGCACCCGGTAGATGCCGTAGATCCCGGCGTCGTCCTTGTACGGCAGCTCCTTGGCCGGCACGGCCAGCGACAGGTCCGGCACCCGCCGCAGCAGCGTCTCGAACACGACCTCCAGCTCCACCCGGGCCAGGTTCTGCCCGAGGCACTGGTGGACCCCGTACCCGAAGGCGACGTGGTGGCGCGCGCCGCGCTCGAAGTCGAGCCGGTCCGGGTGCTCGAAGACCTCGTCGTCCCAGTCGGCGGCCAGGCCGGACACGACGATGCCCTCGTCCTTGCGGATCGTGACGCCGCCGATCTCGATGTCCTCGGTGGCGACCCGGGCGGGCGCGTTCTCCACGACGCTGAAGTAGCGCAGCATCTCCTCGATCGCCGGGGGCAGCAGCGCGGGGTCGGCCGCGATCCGCGCCCTGTGCTCCGGGTTCTCCAGCAGCGCGACCACGCCCAGCGAGATCATGTTCGCGGTGGTCTGGTGCCCGGCGATCAGCAGCATGACGGCGGTGCCGACGATCTCGTCGTGCGTCATGACCGGTGTCTGCCGGTTGCGCGCGATGAGCCGGCCGATCAGGTCGTCGGTGGGCTCGCCCCGCTCCTTCTCGGTGACGAGGTCCTCCAGGAAGTCGTTGAGCGAGTCGGAGGCCGCGGCGCGCTCCCGTATCGACACGGACCGGCTGACCAGCATGCCCGCCCACTCGTGGAAGTCGCGGCGCTGCTCGTGGGGCACGCCCAGCAGCTCGCAGATCACCAGCGACGGCACCGCCTGCGACACGTGCTCGACGAGGTCGGCGGGCTGCGGCGCGGCCAGCAACTCGTCGATGCTCCGGTCGACGATCTCCTGGACGCGCGGGCGCAGCGCGGCGATCCGGCGCAGCGAGAACTCGCCGGTCAGGATCTTGCGGTGGGCCCCGTGCTCGGCCCCGTCCAGGTGGATCATGGACCGCCGGGTGCTGAGCCGGCGCACGCGCTCGGCCGCCGCGCGCTGCTCGGCGGTCAGCCGGCCCGGGAACGCCGGGTGCAGGCGGTCGGCGCTGACCCGCGGGTCGGCGAGCAGTCTGCGGGCCAGCTCGTGCTTGGTGACCAGCCAGGCCACCTGCCCGTCGGGCATCCGGACCCGGCTGACCGGCTCCTGCCCGCGCAGCTTGCGGTACTCGGCGGGCGGGTGCATGGGGCACTCGCGGGCCATCGGGAACGACGGAATGTCGTGGTCGAGTGTCTCGGTCATGGGATGGGTTCCCGTTCCTCTCGGGCCTGCCGGTCCGCTGCCGCCGCGCGCAGCGCGACCCGGTTGATCTTGCCGACGCCGATCATCGGGAGGGCGTCCACCACCCTTAATTCCTCGGGCAGTTTGTACGTGGCGATTCCGTGCTCGGTGAGGAAGCGGCGCAGGCCCAGCAGCGTCGGCTGTTTCTCCGGGTCGGAGGGGACGGCGAAGACGCAGACCGTCTGCCCCCACACCGGGTGCGGCATCGCGACCGCCGCGACCGCCCGCAGCAAGGGGTGCTCGGCGAGCAGCGATTCGATCTCCCCGGCGGAGATCTTCTCCCCGCCGCGGTTGATGACGTCGCCGATCCGGCCCTCCACCACCAGCCCGCCCGAGGGGTGGAGGCGTGCCAGGTCGCCGGTGCGGTAGAAGCCGTCGTCGGTGAAGGCGCGCGCGTCGGCCTCCGGTGCCGCGTAGTACCCGGCGACCGTGTACGGGCCCCTGGTCAGCAGCTCTCCCGTCTCGCCGGGGGCCACCTCGGTGCCGTCCTCGGCCACGATGCGGATCTCGTCGCCGGGTGAGGCCGGGCGCCCCTGGGTGTGGGTGATGATGTCAGCGGGGTCGTCCAGTGCGGTGTAGGTCAGCAGCCCCTCGCTCATGCCGTAGCACTGCTGCACCGTGCAGCCGAGCAGCTGGTGCGCCTCGGCCGCCGGGGCGGGCTCCAGACGGGCGCCGCCGGCCTGCATCACGCGCAGCGACGTCGGCCCGCGGCCCCGCTGCCGGACCTCGTTCAGCCACTGGGTGACCAGCGCGGGTACCAGCGTCGTGTGCGTCACCCCCTCCCGGTCGACGAGGTCGAGCGCCGCGCCGGGATCTCCCGGCGAGCCCAGGACCACCCGGCCGCCGAAGGCCAGGACGCCGAAGATGCCGGGGCAGTTGAGGACGAATCCGTGCGCCCCCGACATGACGGCGAGGTAGACCGTGTCCGGCGACAGCCCGGCCCACCGGGCGGCCGTCCGGATCATGTAGCCGTAGCCCTCGTGGGCGCGCGCGATCGCCTTCGGCGGGCCGGTGGTCCCGCTGGACAGCAGGAAGACGGCGGGCTCGTCGGCCAGCGGCGGCCCCAGGTCGGGCAGGGGACTTGCCCCGGGGTCCGGACGGCACAGCTCGACCAGGTCCTCGGTGTCTTCCGGAACCGTGTCCGAGGTGCGGTCGGCGACCAGGATGTGCCGGATGCCCGGGCAGCTCTCCCGCAGCTCCCTCGCCAGCGCGACATGGTCGAAGCGCTGCCAGCGGCGCGGTACGGCCACGGCCGTGGGCCGGGTGGCCGCCACGGCCGCCAGCAGCTCGCGGCGGCGCAGCGTGGGTACCGCCATGACCGGGTGGGCGCCCAGCCGCATCAGCGCCAGCGGCAGGACGACCAGCTCCAGGTCGTTGGGGAGCTGGACCAGGACACGGTCCCCGCGCGCGATCCCCAGGGCGGACAGCCGGGCGGCGGCGCCGGCGACGGCGTCCGCCAGCTCACGCCGGGTCAGCCGGCCGCCGGGGCCTTGGACGGCCTCCTTCCCGGGGTCCTCGTCGACGTGCCGCAGCACCAGCCGGTCGACCCGCTCGGGACGCCACCACCCGCGGTCGCGGTACTCCCGCGCGCGGTCCGGCGGGACTCTCGGGAGGCCGGGGTCCTCGGGGCGGAATGAGTTCACGCCCTGTCACCTTCCTTTCTCGCGGCCACGTCAGTCAGCCGACTGCGGGGCGAGCCGTGAGATGTCGTACGCGGTGGAGTCGTCCACGGCCAGGTCGGCGCAGATCCGGCCGAACAGCGGGACGAACTTGAACGCCCAGCCCGCCCCGTAGACGACGAGCTTGTCCCCGTGCGTCATCAGGTCTCGCGCGGTGCCGAGGAAGAACTGCCGTTCGGGGTCCGTGGGCAGCACGGCCAGGCAGGTCGAGGTCCGCACCGGGTCGGGATCGACGGTGGGCAGATGGTCCCGCAGCCAGCCCGAGAGCCGGTCCATCTGGCGCCGGTCGGCGACGCCGGTGGCCGCCGACGGGTGGCCGAGCGGGTCCACCTCGAAGATCGGCCCGCAGCGCACGAACTCCCCGGGCGCCCACGGGTTGTGGCCGAACCCGTAGAACAGGTTGGTGTCCTGCGGCGTCGGCTGCTGGAAGGCGAACCAGAACGGCGCCTCGTCCACCGGCCGGGCCTGCCGGTAGGCCGCGATGGCCATCTCGTACACCGAGTACGCCAGGCGCGCCCCCAGCGGCTCCAGCAGGTCGTTGGTGTAGGGGCCGCAGGCCAGTACGACCTTGCCGGCGCGGTAGGTGCCCCGGTCGGTGGTGACGCTCACGCCGTCCGCGTCCGGCACGAGTTCCGTCACCGTCTCACCGGCGCGCAGGACACTGCCGGCCGCCTGGGCGAGGGTGAAGAGCGCCGCCAGTGTCCCCCTGACGTCGATGGTCCCGCCGTCGGGCTGGAGGAACCCCTCATAGTCCCGGGGCAGGCCGCGGAAGCCGAACCGCCGCTCGATGTCGGTGGCCTTGAGCCACTCGTAGCGCACCGAGAGCTTGTCCATCATCTCGGCGGTCCCCGATATCTGGCCCTCGTTGGTGACGACGTCGACGTCCCCGAACCAGAGGCTGCCGATCTCGTGGATGAGGCGGCGCTCGCAGCGGCTCTCCAGCGCGCGCCACAGCGGAAGGGTCTCCAGCGTCAGGCGGAACAGGTCCTCCTGCGTGTACTGGAGCCGCCAGTGCCGCTCGGCGCCGCTGGTGCCCACGGACTCGTTGAAGAACGTGTGCCGCTCCAGGACCAGGACCCGCCGGCCGCGCTCGGCGACCTGCCAGGCGGCGGCCAGGCCGACGGGCCCGCCTCCCACGACCACCACGTCATAGGACTCCGTCATGCCCGGGCCTCCTCGTAACTCGACGTGCCGCCCTCGCCGTTGTCCCGCCGTCCGGTGAGCGCTGATTTCAGGGCCAGCACCAGGTGCTCGACCTGGCCGTCGGTCATCGACGGGTAGCAGGGCAGGTTGACCTGCTCGTGGAACCAGATCCGCTCGGTGACCGGACACTCGCCGAGCCGGTGGCCCCGGCCCCGCCACTCGGGGCGCAGATGCAGGGGGAAGTAGCGCACCTGCATCTGGACCCCGGCGTCTTCGAGGGCGTGGATCACCTCCTCGCGGCTCACCCCCTGCCCCGGCCGGACGAAGAACGTGAACAGGTGGTAGGGGTGGTGGATGTCCTCGGGCACGTCGGCCAGCCGCACGTGCGGGAACTCGGCCAGGGTCTGGGCGAGCCGCCCGGCGATCCACCGCCGCCGCCCGGCCAGCTCCCCGAGACGCTCCAGCTGGACGAGCCCGACGGCCGCCCCGGCCTCGCTGAGCGTGGCGTTGCTCCCGGGATGGCGGATGCGCAGGCACTCCTTCTCGTACGAGTCCCCCGCCCACATCATCCAGGGCTCCGAGCGCTTGTACGGCCCGGCGAGCAGCGGTGACGGCACGAGGGCCCCGTCGGCGGCGTTGGAGCGGATGCGGTCGACGCGCTCGGCCCACTCGGGGTCGTCGAAGGTGAGCATCCCGCCCTCGCCGAGCGTCGTGATGTTCTTGCTGGAGTGGAAGCTGAAGCACCCGATGTCGCCGAGCACGCCGGGCCGCCGGCCGCGGTAGAGGGCACCCAGCGCGTGCGCGCAGTCCTCGATCACCCGGACGCCGTGCCGGCGGGCCACCCGCATGATCTCGTCCATGCGGGCCGGCCGGCCGCCGTAGTGGACCAGGATCAGGGCCCGGGTCCGCGGGGTGATCAGCGACTCGAACGAGTCGACGTCCACGTTCAGGGTGTCCGGCTCCACGTCGCAGAAACGGACCGTCACATCGTGGGCCAGCAAGGGGTCGGCGGTCGCCTTGAAGGTCTGCGGGGTCACGATGACCTCGTCACCGGGGGCGAGGTCCAGCAGGTGCACGGCGAGCGCGACGGCGACGGTTCCGCTGGTGACGGTCATCGCGTACCGGCTGCCGATGTGCTCGCGCATCGCCCGCTCGAACGCGCCTCGCCACCGCCCTTGCGAGAGGCTCTCGCCGGACCGGACGACCTCGCCCAGCGCGGCCAGCTCGGCCTCCCCGAGGATGCTTCCCACAGCGGGGGCCGGCACGAAGTACCGGGAGTTCTCGTTCACGGTCAGCATGAGCCGGTCCCACGGCCCGCCGGGCTTCCCCCGTCCCGGGCGGCGCGCAGGGCCAGCGCCACCTCCACGATCAGGTCCTCCTGGCCCGCGACCACCTGACGCCTGCCGAGTTCGAAGAAGACGTCGCGCGGGTCGACCCCTTCCCGCGCTGCGATGTCGAGCACCGGTTTCTTGAACCCGGAGAACACGCCGGCCAGCCCGCTGACGATGGAGACGGAGTCGATGGTGGGCGGCGCCGGCATCAGCTCCCGCCCGGCGATGTCCGCGGCGTCCAGGAGCCGGTACAGGTCGATGCCCGTCCGGAACCCCAGCCGTTCCAGCACCGGCACCAGGACCTCCAGCTGGGTGTTGCCGGCGCCGGCGCCGAAGCCCCGGGCACACGCGTCGAGGATGCCGGCCCCCGCCTGAGCCGCCGCGATCGAGTTCGCCACGGCCATGCCGAGGTTGTTGTGCCCGTGGAACATCACCGGCACGTCGACGGCGGCGCAGATTGCCCCGATGCGGGCGGTGACGTCCGAGGGCAGGAAGTGCCCCGAGGAGTCGAGGATGCCCACGCCGGTGGCGCCGTACCCGACCAGGCGCGCGCACTCCTCGGCGAGCTGGTCGGGGCTCGCCATGTGCGTCATCAGGAGGATGCCGTGCGCCTCCACGCCCTCGTCGCGCAGGAAGCCGAGGTGCCGCTCGGCGACGCTGGCCTCGGTGCAGTGCGTCGCGATGCGTACCAGGTCGACCTCGTACGCGAGGGCGTTCTTGATGTCCTGGGTGGTGGCCCAGCCCGGGAACATGAGGACCCCGAGCTTGCTGGTCGTCAGGGTCTCCCGGGCGATCGACATCATCTCGTCGTCGCTCAGCCGGGCCCGGCCGACCTGGAGGGACGAGGCGGCCAGCCCGTTGCCGTGGCCGACCTCGACGACCGGGACGGCCGCGGCGTCCGCGGCCTTCAGATAGGCGCGGAACTGCTCCGCGCCGAGGCTGTGCCGCACGGCGTGCTGGCCGTCGCGCAGCGTCGGGTCGTGGATCTGGACCGGCCTGCCCGCTTCCTGGCTCATGCCGTCTCCCTGCCTGCCAGTGCGAGCCGGTCCGCCGCGTAACACTCGGCGGCCTGGATCGCGGCGGAATTGATGATGTCGAGATTCCCGGCGTAGTGCGGCAGCCGGTCGCCGGACGAGGTGACCTCCACGGAGACGAAGGCCGTGGAGTCGTTGACGGTGCACACGCTGACGCCGAATCCCTTGACGTACGTACGGATCTCGTCAGCCGCTCTCGTCACCAGCGCGCGCACCGAGTCGGTGGTGAGGTCCCGGCCCCGCAGGTACATGGCGACCCTGAAGGTGGCCGCGGGCCGGGCGGGGCTGATGTTGACGAGCGCCTTCACGTCCTCGACGCCGGTGAACCAGCGGATCGCGTCCTGCGTGGTCTGCACGTACTCGTCGAGGTTCAGGCGCGAGGCGCGGCCCACGCTCAGGGTGGCGGCCGTGGTCACGACCTCGACGCAGTCGATCTCGTGCACTCTCGCGATCGCGTGCAGGATCGGTACGCACGCCTGCCCGCCGCAGGTCACCATACTGATGTCGCGGTGGGAGCCGATGTCCTCCCGGTTGACGGACGGGACGATCATCTGCCCGACCCTGCTGGGCGTCAGGTCGACGATCATCGCCCCGGACGCCGCGAGCCTCTCCGCGTGCTCGGCGTGGAACGACGCGTTGGTGGCGTCGAACACCACGTCGAAGTCCTCCTCGGCGTCGACGAGGGACTGGATGCCCCCGGTCGCCACCGGCAGCCCGCGCCGGGCCGCCCGCCGCAGCTCGGCGGCGTCGTGCCGCCCCGCGACGAGCCGCAGGTCGAGACAGTCCGAGCGCATGATCTTGGTCACCAGGTCCATACCGATGAGTCCGGCGCCGAGGACCGATACGGACAGCCGTCCAGTTGCTTGCATGTACGGTCGCCTTTCCGTCAAGGTGCGGCGTGATCCGCCCCGGGACCGCCCGCGGAGGCCGGCCGCGGTGGTCCCTACGCGGCCCAGCCTGGAACCGGGGCCTTGCCGACGGCTCGCCGTCGCGCTGACCGGTCGCCGCCGCGGGCGGGGCAAGCGAGGCGGCGAGGTCCTCGCAGGGACGCGGCGACATGCTGTGCGGGCACCACCCCGGGGGGCTTCCCCCGCTACAACGCCAGTCCGTACGCCGCACCTTTAGCATCCGAAGGGGACTGCGAGCCGTGGTCAACCCGATTCATGACGACAACGGTGTCTCTCTGGTCCTGGTGAACAGCGAGAACCGGCACGCTCTGTGGGCCGGCGGCCTCGACGTACCGCCGGGCTGGCGCGTCGCGCACCGGGCGGCGAGCCGCCGGGAGTGCCTGGAGTACATCGGCGCCCACTGGCGGGACATCCGGCCCGCGAGACTCCCGGACGCCGGGAAGGACGCGGGCGCCTGCCTGCACGACCTGTTCGCCGCCCAGGTCGCGCGCACCCCCGAGGCGCCGGCCCTGATCTGGCGGGACCAGGAGCTGACGTACCGTCAACTCGACGACGATTGCAGCAAGTTGGCCGCACACCTGCGGCAGCGCGGCGTCGGGCCCGGCGCGTTCGTGGGCCTGTGCGTCGAGCGGTCGCCGCAGATGATCACGGCCCTGCTCGGCGTCCTGAAGACCGGCGCCGCCTACGTGCCCCTCGACCCCGAGTACCCGGTCGAGCGGCTGCGGTACGTCCTGTCCGACACGGGTGCACGCCTGCTCCTGACCCAGGAGCCGCTCCGCCCGCTCTTCCCGGACTACGACGGCGAGATCGTCTGCCTCGACCAGCACCGGCAGGACATCGACGCCCTGCCCACCGCGCCCGCGCCGGACAGCCCCGTCCCGCTGCCGTCGGACGCCGCCTACGTCATCCACACCTCCGGCTCCACGGGCCGCCCCAAGGGCGTCCTGGTGACGCACCGCTCCCTGGCGAACCACAGCTCCGCCGTGAACCGGCACTTCGCGTTCGCCCCCGGCGACCGCGTCCTGCAGTGCAGGCCGCTGAGCTTCGACGCCGCCGCCGAGGAAATCTTCCCGCCGCTCCTGCACGGCGCGGCCCTCGTCCTCGGCAGCGACCCCCTGCGCCAGACGTTCCGGGCCCTGACCCAGCAGGTCATCGACACCGGCACGACCTTCCTGAGCGTGCCCACGGCCTTCTGGCACAGCTGGGTCGCGGAGGAGGACTGCCTGCTGCGGCTGGCTACGGAGTCCGCGCTGCGCACGATGATCGTGGCCGGCGAGAAGGCGGCCCGCCAGGCGCTGCTGACCTGGAAGAAACGGGTCGGCGAGGACATCCGCTGGTTCAACGTCTACGGCCCCACCGAGGGCACCATCACCACGACGGTCCACGAGCCGGGCGCCGACTGGGAGGCCGGCGAGTACGACTCCGTCCCGATCGGCCGCCCCATCGACAACGTCCGCACGCACGTCCTCGACGACGCCCTGCGGCCGGTCCCGGCGGGAACGCCGGGCGAGCTGTTCATCGGCGGGGCGGGCGTGGCCGTCGGCTACCTCAACGCGCCGCGGACCACCGCCGAGCGGTTCCTGCCCGACCCCTTCTCCGGCGTGCCCGGCAGCCGGCTCTACCGCACCGGGGACCTGGTGCGCGCGGACGCCGACGGCTGCCTGGAGTTCCTCGGCCGCCGGGACCACCAGGTGAAACTGCGCGGCTACCGCATCGAACTCGGCGAGATCGAGACCGTGCTCGCCGAGCACCGGGACGTCCGGTCGTCCGTCGCCCAGGTGACCGGCGACGGCCCCGACAGCACCCTCGTGTGCTTCGTGACCGCCGACGAGCGGACCGCACCGCCGGCCGCCGAACTGATCGCCCACCTGCGGAGCCGGCTGCCCTGGTACATGATCCCGACGGCCGTCCACGTCCTGGACGCCTTCCCCATGACCCCCAACGGGAAGATCGACCGGACCGCCCTGCTCGCCCTCGAACCCGACGACGACGGCGAGGCCGTCCACATCGCGCCGCGCACCCCCGTGGAAGCGGTCCTGGCGGACATCTGGGAGGACATCCTCGGCCGCCGCGGCATCAGCGTCGACGCCGACTTCTTCCAGGTGGGCGGACACTCCCTGCTCGCCGCGAGCCTCATCGCCCGCATCCGCGCCCGGTTCGACGTCGCGATGACGGCCCGCGTGCTGTTCGAGTCCCCGACCATCGCCGGACTCGCCGAAGCCGTCACCCGGGCGACCGGCGACGGCGCGGCGGACCGCGCCGGGCGGAGCTGACCGGCGGTGGCACCGCGACAGATCGCCGCCGCGCGGCCCGACAGCCCCTGGCTGCGCACCTTCGGGCCGCCGGAGCCGTCGGCCCCGGCCCGGCTCGTGTGCTTCCCGCACGCCGGGGGCGCGGCCAGCTACTTCCGGGACTGGGGCGGCCGGGACCTCGCCGGGGCCGAGGTGTGGGCCGTCCAGTACCCGGGCCGCGAGAACCGGATCCGGGAGGAGTTCCCGCCCGACCTGCACACCCTCGCCGACCAGATCACCGAGGAGCTGCGCGGACTCCTCGACCGGCCCGCCGTCTTCTTCGGGCACAGCATGGGCGCCGTCGTCGGCTACGAGGTCCTGCGCCGCCTCACGGCCGGCGGCCGGGGCGGCGCCGTACGCCACCTCGTGGTCTCGGGATGCGGCGCCCCCCACCGGGTGCGCCCCTTCGCCGGACAGGAAGGCGCCCACCTCCTGGACGACGACCGGCTCGTGGCCCTCCTCAAGGAGCTGGGCTCCGGCAACGCGGGCCTGCTGGACGACCCGGACATGCGCTCGGCCTTCCTGCCGGCGGTCCGCGACGACTACCGCATCGTCCAGTCCTACGTCCCGCGCGCCGGCGGCCCGCCCCTGCGGACCGACGTCACCGCGTTCGTGGGCCGCCAGGACGCGGCGGTCGGCGTCGGCGACGCGGGCGCCTGGGCCGACGCGACCCGGGGCCGCTTCACGCTCCGCACCTTCCCCGGCGGCCACTTCTACCTGGGAGAACACCCGGACGACGTCCTGCACGCCCTGCGCGAGGTTCTCCGTCCCGCCACCACGATCGACACCGGGAGAGCTGATGAACGTTGACCTGTCCGACCCGCTCCTGTACCGGGACTCCGACCCCGGACCGGTCTGGTCGCGGCTGCGCGCCGAACACCCCGTCTACCGCAACGAGCGGGCGGGCGGGGAGCACTTCTGGGCGGTGATGACCCACGGCCTGTGCACGGACATGCTGACCGACCCCCGCGTGTTCAGCTCCCAGAACGGGATGCGCCTCGACTCCGACCCGCAGGTCCTCGCCGCCGCGGCCGGCAAGATGCTCAACATCACCGACCCGCCCCGGCACGACAAGATCCGCAAGGTCGTCAGCTCGGCGTTCACCCCGCGCATGGTGAGCCGGCTGGAGGCCACCATGCGCAAGACGGCCGCCAAGGCCATCGACGAGGCGCTGGCCGCAGGGGAGTGCGAGTTCACGCGCGTCGCCCAGAAACTGCCGGTCTCGGTCATCTGCGACATGCTCGGCGTCGCGCCCGCCGACTGGGACTTCATGGTCGAGCGCACCCGCTTCGCCTGGAGCTCCACCGCCCTCGACGAGGCCGAGGAGGCGCGCAAGATCCAGGCCCACACCGAGATCCTGCTCCACTTCCAGGACCTCGCCGCGCAGCGCAGGCGGGAGCCGAAGGACGACCTCATGAGCGCCCTGGTGTGCGGCGAGATCGACGGCGCCCCGCTGACCGACCAGGAGATCCTCTACAACTGCGACGCCCTGGTCTCCGGCGGCAACGAGACGACCCGGCACGCCACCGTCGGCGGACTGCTCGCCCTCATCGACAACCCGAACCAGTGGCACCGCCTGCGCGACGAGCCCGCCCTCATGCCCTCGGCGATCCAGGAGATCGTGCGCTACACCTCGCCCGTCATGCACGCGCTGCGCACCGCGACCGAGGACGTCGAGTTCGGCGGCGAGCTGATCAGCGCCGGCGACCACGTCGTCGCGTGGCTGCCCTCGGCCAACCGCGACGAGAAGGTCTTCGACGACCCCGACCGCTTCGACATCGAGCGCGAACCCAACCGCCACCTGGGCTTCATCCAGGGCAACCACTACTGCATCGGCTCCTCGCTCGCCAAGCTCGAACTCACGGTGATGTTCGAGGAAATCCTGGCGCGGGTCGAGGTCGCCGAACTCGCCGGCCAGGTCCGCCGCCTGCGCTCGAACCTGCTGTGGGGGTTCGACTCGCTTCCCGTGAAATTCCTTCCGAGGGCCTGAGGAGAGCTGCCCCATGACCGCGCCGACCGCCCCCTCGATCGACAAGTACCTCGGCACCAACGTCCGTCTGCTGCCCCAGACCGACCAACTGCGCGCCCTGCACACCGCGATCCGCGACCGGGACGCCCGCCGCGAGGACTTCGTCCGCTACGCGCGCCGGATCATCCGCCTGCTGATCGAGGCGGGCATGGACCTGCTGCCCTTCGAGCCGCACGAGGTCCGCACCCCGACCGGCGCCGCCTACCAGGGGCTGCGCTTCGCCTCCGGGCTGTGCGGGGTCACCGTGGTGCGCGCCGGGGAGAGCATGGAGGGCGAACTGCGGGACGTCTGCCCGGGGATCAGGATCGGGAAGATCCTCATCCAGCGGGACGAGACGACCAAGGAGGCCCGCCTCTACTACACCGCCCTGCCCGCCGACATCGCCCGGCGGCACGTCCTGCTGCTCGACCCGGTCATGGCGACCGGCGGGACCGCGCTGGCGGCGCTGCGGGTGCTGACGGACCTCGGCGTGCCCGAGGAGAACATCGTCTTCGTCAACTTCATCACCGTCCCCGAGGGCATCACCGCCGTCAGCGAGCAGTACCCGCGGGTGCGGATCGTGACCTCCGCCATCGAGGAGCGGCTGACCGAGGACGCGTGGATGCTGCCCGGCATCGGGGACTTCGGGGACCGCTACTTCGGCACGGACGCCTGACGCGTGCGCGGCCGGCTTCCCCGACCGGCCTGGAAGACCGTGAAACGACGACTGATCGAATGGATGCACATGAAGGCCGAACAGGGGCCGTTTCTCCTGCTGAACACCAAGGAGATCGTCTCGCGCCTGCACGAGTGGTTCCCCGACGCCGCGCGGGAGCTGGTCGTGGTGACCACGAGAGCGGACATCCCCTCCGCCGACATCGCCGCGTACGCTCAGCGCTTCCTCCACCTGGAGGTGGTGCCCGACCTCTGGGAGCTGCCGGACGCCGAACTCCTGGACCTCGCCCGGCGGTTCGGCGTACGCCGGATCCTGTCGCTCGGCGAGCGCGAGGTGCTGCGCGCGGCGCGCATGCGGGCCGAGCTCGGCCTGCCCGGCCAGAGCCTCGCCTCGGCCACGGCGTACCGGGACAAGCACGTCATGAAGTCGACCCTGGCGGCGGCGGGCATCGACGTCGCCCCCATGCGCAAGTTCCGGTCCAACGACGAACTCGCCGAGTTCACGTGGAAGGTCGGCTTCCCGGTCGTCGTCAAGGAACTCGACTCCGGTGCGTCGAACGGCACCGTGGTCCTGATGGACGAAGAGGACCTGCGCGCTCTCCCGGAGCGTGCCACCGGAACCCCCCGGCTGGCCGAAGCCTGGGTCGAGGGCGACTTCTACCACGTCAACGGCCTCATGAAGGACGGCGAGGTGGTGCTGGCGGTGCCCTCCCGCAACCTGTACTCCGACTGGTTCTCGGTCGCCTACGACGCCCCGACCATGACGGGGATGATGCCCGACGAGCACCCCCTGTCCGAGCGGCTGCGCAGCACCGCGCGGCAGGTCGTGGCCGCGCTGCCCGCCGTACCCGACCTGTGCGCCTTCCACCTCGAACTGTTCCACACCGCCGACGACCGCGTGGTCGTCTGCGAGATCGCCTGCCGGGCGGGCGCGGCCCTCGTCACCGACGTCCACGAAGCCGTGCTGGGCATGAACTTCTACGGCGCGAGCCTGCTCGGCCAGGCCGGACGCGGTGACCAGGTCGAGATCCGCCCGACCGGCGAACGGCTCGGCTTCGTCTGGTTCCCGCCGGCCAAGGGAGTCCTGCGCGCGCTGCCCGACACGTGCCCGCTGCCGGGGACGGTGAGCTACCGGCCCTGCGGCGACGTCGGACGCCTCTACGGCAGCTCCCCCGGACTCGGCCGGCCCGTCGCCGAGATGGTCTTCCGGCTCACCGAGCCGGACACCGGGGCGGAGCTGCGGCGGATCGAGGAGTGGTGGGACGACAACGTCGTCTGGGAGCACCGGACCAACGCGGTGCCCGAGCGCTGGAAGACGCCCCGAAGGAAGCCGGCCGACGCGTAGCGGCCCGGCGATCGGACCGGAGGACCCGTGTACGAACTGCTGAAGACGATCATGATCGAGGAGCTGGACGTGGAGGCCGACCAGGTGTCCCCGGACGCGAGCCGCGAGGACGCGGGCCTGGACTCCCTCGCCACCTTCGAACTCTCCCTGGCGCTCAGCCAGCGCCTCGGCGTCACCATCGCCGACGAGGACCTGTTCGGCCTCAAGACGCTGGCGGACATCGCCGAGTTCCTGGAGAAGCGCACCGGAGGGGGAGCTCCCCAGGACGCCGGACTCGCCCGGCTGCTCGGCGGCGAGGACGGCTTCCCCCCGGACCACCCCGCCCCCGCCCACCAACTCGCCCGCAACGAAACCCCGTTCCAGCCCCCCGAGTCCGTGCTGAACGCGATCACCCGCGCCGCCACCGAGGCCAACCGGTACCCGGACCCGGCCTGCGGAGAGCTGCGCGCCGCACTCGCCCGGCACTACGACCTCTCCCCGGACCGCGTCGCGGTGGGCGCCGGATCGATCACGCTCCTCCAGGCACTGCTCACGGTGACCGCCGAACCGGGAGCAGCCGTCGCCTACTCGTGGCCGTCCTTCGACGGCTACGAGGTGCTCGCGGACCTCGCCGGATTCCGCACGGTACGCGTCCCGCTGGCCGAGGACGGGCACGACCTCGACGCCCTGGCCGCGGCGGTCGACGAGCACACCCGCCTGGTGCTGCTCTGCAACCCCAACAACCCCACCGGCACCGCGTCGGGCGAGGCCGACCTCCTGCGGTTCCTCGACGCCGTCCCGCGCACGTGCCTGGTCGTGCTCGACGAGGCGTACTGCGAATACGCGCGGGACCCCGGCCTCGGTGCCCGCCTGCTCACCTCGTGGCCGAACCTGATCGTCGCCCGCACCTTCTCCAAGGCGTACGGCCTCGCCGGCCTGCGCGTCGGCTACCTGCTCGCGGAGCCCGGCCTGATCTCCCGCGTCCAGCGCATGGTCATGCCGTTGAGCGTCAGCGACGTCGCCCAGGCCGCCGCCGTCGCGTCGCTGGCGGCGGAGAAGGAGCTCCTCGGCCGCGTCCAGGACACGGCCGCCGAACGGGACCGCGTCCGCGCCGCGCTGCTCGCCCTGGGATTCGACGTGCCGCCTTCGGAGGCGAACTTCCTCTGGCTGCCGCTCGGCGCTCGTGCCCAGGAGTTCGCCGCCGCGTGCGCGTCGGCCGGAGTCGACGTACGGCCCTATCCGGGTGACGGCGTGCGCGTGACGACAGGAACCGCGGAGGACAATGACGCGTTCCTGGCAGCGGCCGAGATGAACCGCCCGTGAATTCTGTTTCCCGTGGAAACGGAAGGACATTCGTCGTGACCAGCGTTTCGTCGGATTCCCACATGTGGAACCTCGTTTTTCTCCAGTTATTGCTTGAGGAGAACGGCGGACAGGTGGTCAACCTCGGCGCGTGCACTCCGGACGAACTGGTCATGTCCGAATGCCTCAGAATCCGTCCGGACGCCTTGGTCATCAGCACGGTCAACGGGCACGGCCATATCGACGGCCTACGGCTGATCAGAAAGATTCGCGGGCATTCGGGGCTCGCCTCCATGAAAGTCGTCATCGGCGGAAAGCTCGGCGTCCACGGTTCCCGGCACGCAGGAACCCGGGCGGAACTGGTCGCGAACGGCTTCGACGCGGTGTTCGAGGCGGACGCCGATCTCGACCGGTTCCTCGACTGCCTCGGACTGGGCCCGCCCGCGCCGAAACGCGTCGCCTCCACGGAAATCCGGAGTACCTGATGGCACCTCCTACCGGACCCGGACGCTTCACCCGGTTCGTCCGGCGGGCGTCGAGCGAAGGGAAAGTGGTCGTCCAGCCGCGCATGGGGTTCGGCACGGTCGAGCAGATGCGCGCGGGACTCGATGCGGTCAGGAACGTCGACGCGGCCACGGTGGGCACCATCACCGTCGACAGCTACACACGGGTGAACGATCACGCCTCGGCCCTTCTCGCTCTGGAGAAGGGCGCGGACCTCAACGGGTTCCCGCTGGTGGCCCACGGCGCGGCGATGACCCGCGAGGTGCTCGCCGGGATCGCGGGCGAGGACTTCCCGGTGCAGGTGAGGCACGGCTCGGCGTTGCCCCGCGAGTTGTTCGAGGGACTGGTGGCGGCCGGCGCCGACGCCACCGAAGGCGGCCCTGTCTCCTACTGTCTGCCGTACAGCCGCGTCCCTCTGGCGCAAGCCGTCGACGCCTGGGCGGAATGCTGCGAGATGCTCGCGGGAATCAGCAAACCGGTGCATCTGGAGAGTTTCGGCGGCTGCATGCTGGGACAGTTGTGCCCGCCGAGCCTGCTGATCTCCCTGAGCATTCTGGAAGGCTTGTTCTTCCGCGAACACGGACTGCGGGACATTTCCGTCAGCTACGCCCAGCAGACGAATCAGCAACAGGACATCGAGGCGATCCACGCCCTGCGCGCCCTGGCGAAGGAATGGCTCGGAGACACCGACTGGCACGCCGTCCTGTACACCTACATGGGCGTTTATCCCCGCAGCCGACAGGGGGCGTACGGGCTGCTCGAAGCGAGTGCGAGGCTCGCCGCCAGATCCGGGACCGAGCGGCTGATCGTCAAGACCGCGGTGGAGGCCAGCAGAATCCCGTCGATCACGGAGAACGTCGACGCCCTGGAACGCGCCGCGAGGGCGGCCGAGCGGGAGGCGGTGGCCGAACCGGCCGGAATTCCGGACTCCGGGATCTACGAGGAGGCCCAGGCGATCATCACGCACACGCTGACCCTCGGCAGCGATGTCGGAAAGGCGCTCGTCCGCGCGTTCGCCCTCGGGCACCTCGACATCCCGTTCTGCCTGCACCAGGACAACGCGAACCGCTGCCGGGCCCGCATCGACGACCGTGGCCGGCTCACCTGGGCCGACCCCGCAGGGGTGCCGATTCCCCGGGCGCGCGATCTGGCCGGGAACCGGCAGCGGCTCACCGCCCGGGGCCTCCTCGACATGCTCAGTTACAACGAACGGCGCTACGACCACCCGTCCCGGACCAGCCACCCCCGTTGACGGGCCGCACGGCGAGGAAGATCACGAACCAAGAGTTGTCCCGCAACACTGGGCTCGTCCCCAGCGCCTGCTGCACGTACGTATCTCGACGGCGTGGGAGGCGCTCAGTCCAGAGCAGCGATCACTGCCTCAGACACCATCACTCCTGCCTCCTGGATCCGCTGACGCATGTTCCCTTCGTACAGCCAGGCGCAAGCCTCGATCGTTGGGTGGAGTTCGGCGAGGATCAACGCCGCACGCTTCGGTACGTGGGCTTCCTTCCTCCACGCCGTCCCGCAGCGATCGATCTGCTCCTGTAGCTGAAGGAGCGCCTGCTCATCGAACCCTTCGTTCATGCGCAGGGGGATCACGAAACGATCCGCCGCCTCTTCCAGACGACTCACCAAGTCCGTCTCCACATGCGCCTCCGTATCGGTCAGTTCGCAACGCGGTGGGACGATCTTCTCGTGGCAGGTGTGATCACGGCGTCAAGCCGTCCTGGATACGTCCGTTCACCGGGCTGAGCCCGCGCCGCTTCGGCAAACTGGTGAACGCCATGCGCCGCGCGGGAGCGGACGCGGTCCGGCGTGGTCGGCCATGGAGCTTGCCCCTGGAGGACCGCCTCCTGCTGGTCGCGGCGTACTGGCGAACCGACTTGACGCCACGCCGGCCGGCGCCGCTGTTCGGAATCTCGAAGTCCGCGGCCGACCGCATCATCAACCGCCTCGCACCGCTGCTCGCCCTGCGGACGCGCAGACACTTCCGCAAGGACACCGTGCTCATCAACGACTGCAGGGCGTGGGAGTTGTCCGGAGCGAAGGCAGCCGTCGGCGACACCACGGTGATCGCGCACGGCGGTTCCCGTGGCACTGGCCTGGGGATCCCGCAGCGTCACGAGCCCGGCCAGGCGGAACTCCCGGCCTGGAAAGAGGAGCACAACCGCTCACACCGCAAGGTCCGTGCTCGTGTCGAGCACGCCTTCGCCCGCGTGAAGAACCGGAAGATCCTCCGCGACTGCCGCTTGAGGGGAGACGGTGTTCATCACGCCATGCTTGGCACAGCCCGCCTGCACAACCTCGCGCTCGCCGGACAGACCGCCGGAGGCGGCCGTGCCCGATGCTGAACGATCGACTCAGTTGATCATTGCGGGACAGCCTTTAGGGTTGGAGCGTTCAGGATCCTCCTACCGGGACCAGTGAAGATGAGAGAAGACCAGGATCATCACGTGCGGTTCGCGGTCCTGGGGTCGGTCAAAGTGTGGCGAAGAGGCGCCGAGTTACCCCTCGGACCACCGAAGCAGCGCGCCTTGCTGGCGTTGCTCCTGCTGCACGCCGGACAGACCGTCGGCCTGAGCCGGATCGTCGACGTCCTGTGGCACGGCGACCCTCCGAACAGCGCCGTGAACGTCGTCCACCGCCACATCGGCTCCTTGCGGAAACTGCTGGAGCCCGACCTCCCGCCCCGCGCCCCGGGCGCCCTGCTGGTGCGCCGCGCCGGGGGGTACGGCATCGACGCCGACGCCACCACCCTCGACCTGCTGCGCTTCCGTGAACTTCTCGCCCGCGCCCGCGACGCCGACGACGACGGCGAGGTGAGCGCCGCCGCCGAGCTCTACACCCAGGCCCTCTCCCTCTGGCGCGGAGAAGCAGCGCAGGGAGTCTCCCCGGACATCCGGGTTCACCCCCTGTTCTCCGCCGTCGACAGCGAACACCTGGCGGCCCTGCGCGAGGGCGCCGACCTGATGCTGGCGCTGGGCACACCCGCCCCGGTCCTGCCCCTGCTGCACCGGGCGGTCGCACAGTACCCACTGGACGAGGCGGTGCACGCCCGGCTGATCCAGGCGCTCGCCCGGACGGGGCGTCAGGCGGAGGCGGTCGGCCTGTTCCAGGAGATGAGCCTGCGGCTGAGGAACGAGCTCGGTATCGAGCCGGGCCGCGAGCTCCGCCTCGCCCACGCGAGCCTGCTGCGCAGCTCGGAACAGGCCGCGACACCGATGGACGAGCGCCGGGAAGCCCCGCCTGCGGAGAACCCCGCGCCGCCGAACGCGCCGGCTGTGGTCCGTCCCACCCAACTCCCGCTGGACCTGCGCACCTTCGTCGGCCGCCGGGACGAACTGGCCCGGATCACCAGCGCCCTCGACAAGCTCGACGAAGCCTCCGCGACCAGCTCGGCGGTGATCAACACCATCGAGGGAATGGCCGGCGTGGGCAAGACGGCCCTCGCCGTGCACCTCGCCCACCGCCTCGCGCCCCGGTTCCCCGACGGCCAGCTCTACGTCAACCTCCGCGGCTTCGACGCGAGCGGACCCTGCGTCACCGCCGCGGAGGCCCTGCGCTCGTTCCTCATCGCCCTCGGCGTCTCCGCCCGCCACCTGCCCGCCGACCTCGACTCCCAGATGGCCCTCTACCGGAGCATCCTCGCGGACCGCCGGGTTCTGATCGTCCTCGACAACGCGCGCGACTCGCAGCACGTACGCCCCCTGCTGCCGGGCAGCAGCACCTGCCTCGTCGTCATCACCAGCCGCACCCAGCTGCGCGGCCTCGTCGCCACCCACGGAGCCGCCCCCCTGATCCTCGGCCCGCTCAGCGAGGCGGAGTCCCGTGAGGTCCTCGCGCGCCACCTGGGCCAGGACCGCACCGCCGCCGAACCCGAGGCCGTCGACGCGATCGTGGAGTTCTGCCACCGCCTGCCCCTCGCCCTCGCGGTCATCGCGGCGCGCGCGGCCACCCTGCCCGGCTTCTCCCTCGCCTCCATAGCCGCCGAACTCCGGGCCGGCCACGACAGCCTCGACGCCTTCGCCGACGACGACCCCTACACCGACCTGCGCACCGTCTTCTCCTGGTCCCTCGACGGCCTCGGCCCCGAGGCGGCCAGGCTCCTGCGGCTGCTGTCCCTGCACCCCGGACCGGATCTGTCCGCCTCGGCCGCGGCGAGCCTGGCCGCGCTGCCGCCGCGCCGGACCACGACGCTGCTGGCCAGGCTCGCCGACGCCCACCTGATGATCCGGCCGCTGCCGAACCGCTTCGTCTTCCACGACATGCTCAAGATCTACGCGTCCGAGCAGCTCCAGGACCACGACGACGCCGACACGCGCGCAGCGGCCGTACGGCGGCTGCTCGACCACTACGTCCACGGCGCCCACGCCGCCACGACCGCGCTGACGCCCGACCGCATCGACGCCGCACCCGACGCCCCCGCGGAACCGGGCGTCGAACTGGAGCCCCTCACGGACCCGGCCTCGGCCGCGGCCTGGCTGGAGCGGGAACTGCCCGTGCTGCTGGCCACCGTGGAGCGGGCCGGGAGCACGGGCTACCCGGACCGCGCCTGGCTGCTGGCCCAGACCCTGGAGCTGTACCTGGACCGCAGGGGCCGCTGGCAGGACCAGATCGACATCCAGTCCATCGCCGTGGACGCCGCCCTCGCGCTCCAGGACCGGCGCCGCGAGGCGAAGGCCCGCCGGGCCCTGGGATTCGCGTACGGGCGCCTCACCCAGGACGACCGGGCCGACAGCGAACTCCAGGAGGCGATGGTCCTGTTCACCGGACTCGGCGATCAGGGCGGCCAGGCCCGCACGCACCGGTCGCTGGCCTTCCTGGCCAACGTCCGCGAGGACCACGAGGCGGCCCTGCGCCACTACGCGCAGGCCCTCGACCTGTACCGGGCGGCCGGCAACCTCACCGGACGGGCGCTCGTCCTCAACGAGACGGGATGGACCCACATCCTGAACGGCGCCTACGAGCAGGCCGTGGCCGTGTGCGCCCAGGCGGTGGCCCTGCACCAGGGGAGCGGCGACACCAACGGCGAGGCCGCGGCCTGGGACAGCCTCGGGTACGCCCACCACCACATGGGCCACCACGAGGAGGCCCTCTGCTGCTACGAGCGCGCCCTGAAGCTCTACCAGCACATGAACGACCGCTACCTGGAGGCCGACACCCTTCTGCACATGGGAGACACCCACGAGGCCCGGGGAAACCGCGCCGCCGCCCTGCCCCTGTGGCGGGAGGCGGTGCGGATCCTCGACGGACTCGGCCACCCCGAGGCCGGTCAGGCCCGCCGCCGGCTGAGCGGCGAGGGAACCGGCGACCCGGCCGCTACGAAGCGGACATCAGGGGACACAGCCGGGTGAACGGCAGAGTGCGGCTCACATAGGCGAACTCCCCCCGGGACCTGACCTCCGCGGCCGACGACCGCAGCGTCCGCCGGGCGTCCTCGACCGCCCCGCTGCTGTGCTGGGCGTGGGCCAGCAGGCCCAGGTGGAGCGGCAGCCGGATGAGCAGGCGCCGCTCGCGCAGCTCGGCGATCGCCGACTCCAGGCTGTCGAGCGCGGCGGCCTCGCCGGTCTGCTGGAGCGCCCAGCTCCGGCACACCCGGAGCATGGAGGTCCAGTGGCTCAGCCCGTGGGCGCGGGCGATGTCCAGGCCCCGGCCGCTGGAGGCCGCCGCCCCGTGGGGGTCCTCGTCCAGGGCCGCTATCAGGGAGTGGAAGTAGTACGCGCTCGCCTGGTCGACCGGCGTGCCGTCCCGGCCGGTGGCCACGAGCAGCTCCTCGCACAGCGCGCGCGCCTCGTCGGTGGCGCCGAGCAGCCACAGGGTGAGGACGCGGTGGTTCATGGCCATGAACCGCGGGCCGTGCTGGGAGCGGAGGGTTATGCCCTCCCGCTGTTCGGGGGTCAGCTTCTCGGCCACCCGCTCGGCCTCGGTCAGGGCGGTGAGCGCGTCGCCGGTCTCGCTCGGCAACAGGAGCAGTCCGCGGGCGATCCGCTCGTAGAACCGGATCTCCAGGGCGCCGGACCGCTCGGCGAGGGCGCGCAGCTGCTCCGCCTGCCGGGCGCCCTCGGCGGGCCGGCCGGTGACCAGTTCGGCCACGAACTGCCGCAGCAGCATGGCGCCCTCCTCGATGGTCCGGCCCGCCGTGGCGGCGGACAGCTTCCGGATGCGCTCAGCCTCGGCCGCCACCTCGTGGTCGCTGTAGCCGCGGGTGACGGTCGCCGTGGAGAGGAGTTGGGTGCGCAGGTCCAGCGTCTGCTCCGACGCCGTGTCACCGTCCCGGGGCGCGGCGGCCAGCAGGGTGTGAGCGTGCTCGAACCAGGTCTGCGCACGCCGGTAGTCGCCGTCGCCGATGGCCTGTTCACCGGCGCGCCTGAGGTGCGGCAGCACGTCCTCGGCCGGCAGGGCCAGCGCGGCCTGCCAGGCGTGCTCGGCCATCTGCTCGCTCGCCTCGGGAGAGCCGCCGTGGCGGGCGCCGAGCACACCGACGGCGCGCGCGTGCAGGGCCGCCCGCTCCTGGCGGCGCATCTCCGCCAGGAGGACGTCGCGGATGAGGCCGTAGCGGAAGACGAGCCGGTGCGGGTCGTCGGGGTCGCTGCGCATGAGCCCGGTCCGCAGGACCTCCTCCAGTACGTCGTGGCCGGCGCCGCCGTCGTCCAGCATGGCGGTCAGCGAGGCCAGCGCCGCCTCGCCGCCGAGCACGGCGGAGCACTGGAGGAGGTGCAGGACGCGCGGGGGCAGCCCGGCGAACCGCCGGCGCAGCATGCTGCGGACGCCCGTCGGGATCCCGGCGCGCACGACGTCGGCCGCACGGGGGTCGCGCAGGCGCCGCGCCCCGCCGGCGTCGGCGAGCAACTGGTCGAGGAGGTAGGGGTTGCCGGCGCTGCGCTCGTACAGCGCCCGTACGACGGACGCGTCGACGCCGGGCCCGGCCTGGGCCGTGACCGCGGCCCGGACATGGTCCTCGGTGAGGTTGTCCAGGTGCACGACCTTGGTGCGGGAGTCGGCCAGGAGGTCGACGAGCGGGCCGTCGGTCTCGGGCCCGGCCCCGAGACCGGGTTCGCGGACCGTGATCACCACGCTGACGGGTCGCCCCTGCGTGCGGTTGCTGAGCAGGCCGAGCACGCCGAGGGTGAGCCGGTCCGCCCGGTGCACGTCTTCGAGGACGAGCAGGAGCGGGCTGTCGTCGGCGCACTGGAGGATCGCCTCGCACAGCGCGTCCTGGGTGAGGAAGTCCATCGGGTCCGCGGGGTGCCCCGACAGCGTTGTCACCGGGTGGCGTTCGACGCACTGCTGGCGCAGGCCGTCGAAGGACACCCCGTACGGGACTTCGAGCCGGCGCAGCACCTGCTGCCACACCCAGCCGACGGGCATCCCCTCGCTGCCGCGGCAGTTGACGCGGATCACCTCCGCCTGCGGGTGCGGCGGCCGTGCCTGGTCCGTGGCCCGCGCCACCAGCTCGGTCTTGCCGACGCCCGCCTCGCCGACGACGGCGGTGGTGTGCCCGCTGCCGCGCAGGGCACCGGTGATGGACGACCGCAGAGCGTCGAGGGCGTCGTCGCGGCAGGGGAAGGCGGACCAGGCCGCCGGTGCCGTACCCCGCTGTCCGGCCTCGGGGACGGCCGCCGGACCGTCCGCCGGCGCGGGCCCCTCCGCCTCCCGCTCGGCCACGGTGCCGGGCCGGACGCGTACCTCGACGGCGGCCGGGGCGGGCGCCTGGTCGTCGAGTTCGTGGCGCAGCAGGGCGAGGTGGACGCGCTGGAGCTCGCGGGCCGGGGCGACCCCGAGTTCCTCGGAGAGGTAGGCGCGCGTCCGGTCGTACAGCTGGAGCGCCTCGGCCTGCCGGCCCAGGCGGTACAGGCCCGTCATGAGGCTGCCGACCAGGCGTTCGTCGGTGGGCTGGAGGGACACCTCGCGGCGCAGCAGCGCGACGGCGTCACCGGCCTCGCCGAGCGCGAGCAGCGTGTCGGCGTGGGCCGCGACGGCGGTGGTCCGCAGGAGGCTCAGGCGCGCCGCCTCCTCCGCGAGCGGGGTGTAGGCCGCGAGGTCCAGGAAGGGGTCGGCCCGCCATAACCGCAGCGCCTGGTCGAACACGTCGCGGGCGTCCTGGAGCCGGCCGTCGGCCACATGGCGCTGCCCCCGCGAGACGAGGCTCTCGAACCGGGACAGGTCGAACGTGCCCGGCTCCACCGTCAGGACGTACCCGGGGGCCTGGTAGCGCAGCGGGGCGATCGGCCCGTGCTGTCCGATCAGCACCCGCCGCAGGTGGGACAGGTACGTCTGCAGGGTGGCCTGCGGGCGTCTGGGGAGGCTGTCGCCCCACAGTTCGTCGACGAGCTGATCGGCGGGCACCACCTGGCCCAGCCGGATCAGCAGCAGTCCCAGCACGGCCCGGTGCCGTGGGGGACCGAGAGGCACCTGCTCGGCCCCGCGCCGAGCCGTCATCACACCGAAAGCCTCGAACGACAGATCTGCCAGGGACGCGGTTTGTTGCTCTTGAGCTGTGTACGCCATGCCGGGGGCTCTTGCCTTTCGACGGTCACGCACTTGACGGGCGGTCGATCGTACGGCGGGGCAGGTGCTGAAACTGTGCCGATCAAGTGACGCACAGAACACGCCATGAACACGGGCGGGTACGAGCCATGTGCCGGGCGGCGGACGGCTCAGAGCCAGTCGCGGCGCTTGAAGACGACGTACAGGCTCACGCACACCACGCCCATCAGCGCGATGGCGAACGGGTACCCGAACGCCCGGCGCAGCTCCGGCATGTGTGTGAAGTTCATGCGGTCTCCTCCATGCGCCGGCGTACGGCGGAGAGGTCGGGGGCGTCCGCGTGACGGACCGTCAGGACGAAGCCGGGGCCCAGGAAGACGTGGAGTTCGCCGAAGTCGTCCCTTAATTGACGGTGTCGTGCGGTCTTCCCTCTCGGGTCAAGGGCCGGCGGAGGTACGGAGGCGGCTTGCGTAGCCCTTGACGCGCAGGGTTCCTACAGGTCACCGAATAGGCCTGAAGCAGCTCAACAGCCTCGAAATCCCGTCGCCAGACATTTGTTGTGCGATCAACCTGGCAGTGCGTCGAAGCTGGATCGTTCGTAACGTTGCCGAACAGATGAGACCGAGGTGAAGGCCTTTATCGAGGCCAGCAAGGATCATCGCCTATTCGGCGTTATGCTGCTCACCCTCATCGCCGAGCGGCCCGCTGAGGTATGTGGGGCCCGCTGGAAAGAGGACGTGGACCTCACAGGTTCAGGAACCATCGCTGTGGGCAACACTCGGACCATCGTCTACGACCGGACCCAGGAGCAGGGCCTGCGAAATAAGGTCGTTGAGAAGCAGCCCAAGACGCAAGACGGCAAGCGAGTGCTGCCGTTGCCCAAGCCCGTACATACTGCACTCCAGACCTTCGCCGCGCTCCAGGAGCAGGAGAAGGCCAAGGCCGGCGAGGCCTATGAGGACTCCGGCTATGTCGTGGTCGACGAGTGGGGCCGACCGTTTAAGACAGACAAGCTACGGCGCGAGGCGCAGAAGCTCATGGAGGAGGCAGGCGTCCGCCGAGTCCGTCTCTACGATGCTCGCCACGCCTGCCTGTCCTGGATGGCCAACAACGGTGTGCCCGACACGGTCGTGTCAGCCTGGGCCGGGCACAGCGACCTGTCTTTCACCAAGCGGGTGTACGTCCATCCCGACCCCCAGGATCGGAGAAGTTCGGGGAGGCACGCTGTTGGCGGGTTTCTTCACTGTGGCGCTCGGTGCCTCCCCGGCCTCGGCCGTCGCGGCTCGGTCGGTGGAAGCATGCAGCCCGAAGACCGACAACCGCAGTTCGGACAACTGGACTGCGGCTGATTGGAAGATCTGCGTCGGCAACTACAGTGGGCCCCACGGCGAGATCGACGCCAAGTGCTACGCGGGCCAGACCATCGGTTGGAACGCAAGCCGCTGCCGGATCACAGGACACTTCGAGATCCACAAAGGACAGGACGTCATCGAGGCCGGCAGGTTTTCAGTCGATGTGCCTCTGAACGGGATCAACACCGCTCG
Source organism: Streptomyces sp. NPDC001153 (assembly GCF_053598315.1). Taxonomy (NCBI): domain Bacteria; kingdom Bacillati; phylum Actinomycetota; class Actinomycetes; order Kitasatosporales; family Streptomycetaceae; genus Streptomyces; species Streptomyces sp. NPDC001153. Next base: position 88,256 of record NZ_JBSFJZ010000011.1, on the reverse strand, counting down.
TCCGTTCCGCTTTGATTGCCGTGGGAACGGCCAGTACACCTTCAGTACCAGTGGTGTCTTCGGGACACTTCTGACACAGGGCTCGACTGGATCCGCTTACCCCCGGCCCGGGCACCAGTGGGTGAACATCGCGGACGCGACTGCCACGGTCACTATGTGCTGAGCTGAGCGAACTCGCTCCTTCTCGCAGAATGCCCCGGCCATCTTGAGGGTGTGGCCCGGGGCATTCTGGTGATCATCAGGCATCTGTGACGAAATGTGACACGACAGCTGGCAGGAACGATCAAGGGCCCTGCCTCACCGTGGTGAAACAGGGCCCTCATCTGCGACTTTGGAGCGATGCTCCCGTCGGGACGACAGGATTTGAACCTGCGACCCCTTGACCCCCAGTCAAGTGCGCTACCAAGCTGCGCCACGTCCCGTTGCGCTCACTCGCGGTGACCCGCGTGATCGCGCGAACAGCACTTTACCCCACCTTCGGGGGTGGGCCGAAGAGGGCCGGGGGTGAGCCGGGGACAATCGGTTGTATGACGAACGCGGGCGCATCGGATGCCAGGGACCGGGACCCGGACGGGCGGGCACGCAACGCGCGGCCCCGGGACGGGCTCGGCCGGCCGCTGCCCTACGGCGCGGAGGGCGTCCCCCGGCAGCCGGAGGGTGTCGTGCGGCAGCCGCAGGAGACGGTCAGGGAGGCGCAGGTGCTGCTGGACGCCGGGCGGCCGTTCCACGCGCACGAGGTGTTCGAGGACGCCTGGAAGTCGGGGCCCGAGGAGGAGCGCACGCTGTGGCGGGGGCTCGCCCAGCTGGCGGTGGGCCTCACCCACGCGGCGCGCGGGAACGCCGTCGGCGGGGCCCGGCTGCTGCGGCGGGGCGCGGGTGCGCTCGCGGAATGGGAGAGCGGGCAGGGCGAGGACCGGCCGTACGGGATCGACCTCGCCGGGCTCGTCCGGTGGGCGCGGGAGCTGGCGGGGCGGGTGGAGAGCGGGGCCCGGGACCGGCCGGTGGACGCCGGGGAGGAGGCGCCCCGGCTCCTTTCCTGACGGGCCCGTCTCCCGCTGTCAGTGGCATGCGGCAGACTCGGGGCGTGCGAAAGATTCATGTCATCGGTATCGGCGCGGGCGACCCCGACCAGCTGACCCTGCAGGCGGTCAAGGCGCTGCGGAGCACGGACGTGTTCTTCCTGCTCGACAAGGGCGAGGTGAAGAGCGATCTCACCCAGCTCCGCCGGGACATGCTGGACGCGCATCTGCCCGAGGGGTCCTACCGGGTGGTGGAGGCCCGTGACCCGGAGCGGGACCGGAAGGCGGGCGGGTCGGCGTACTCGCCGGCGGTGGAGGACTGGCGCAGCGCCCGCGCCGGGATCTACGAGCGGCTGATCGCCGACGAGCTGGGCGAGGACGGCACCGGCGCCTTCCTGGTGTGGGGCGACCCGGCGTTGTACGACAGCACGCTCGGGATTCTGCAGGAGGTGCTGGAGCGCGGCGCGGTAGCGTTCGCGTACGACGTGATACCCGGCATCAGCAGTGTCTCCGCCCTGGTCGCGCGGCACCGCACGGGCCTGAACCGGGTGGCCCGGCCGGTGCAGATCACCACCGGGCGGCGGCTGGCCGAGGGGTTCCCCGAGGGCGTGGACGACGTGGTCGTGATGCTGGACGCGCACCAGGCTTTCCGGAAGTACGCCGAGGACGAGATCGACATCTACTGGGGCGCGTACCTCGGCACTCCGGACGAGCTGCTGGTCTCCGGCCCGATCGCCGAGGCCGGTCCGCGCATCGAGCGGCTGCGGGCCGAGGCACGCGAACGCAAGGGCTGGATCATGGACACGTATCTGCTGCGCAGAAACCCAGGGGATCAGTAGCTGCGCCGGGCGTGCTGCCGGCGGCGCGACCGTGCCGGTCGGTCCTCACTCCGGGCTGAGCCCGAGCCGGTCCAGTACGCCCGCCACATCGGAGACCGCCGCCACGCCCTGCGGAAGCGGGGGGCGCCGTACGACGACCACGGGCAGGCCCAGTTCCCGCGCCGCCGTCAGCTTCGCGGCCGTGGCCTCCCCGCCGCTGTCCTTGGTCACCAGCAACTCGATGCGGTGGGCGCGCAGCAGCTCCGTCTCGTCGGCGACCGTGAACGGGCCGCGTGCGAGGACCAGTTCGGTGTCCGGCGGCATGGGCGGCTCGGGCGGGTCGACCGACCGTACGACGAAGTGCAGTTCCGTCAGGTGAGCGAACGCGGCGAGGCCCAGGCGTCCGGTGCTCAGGAAGATCCGGCGGCCCAGGCCGGGCAGCACGCCGGCGGCCGCCGCCAGGGACGGGACGTCGTACCAGCGGTCGCCGGGGCCCGGCCGCCAGCCGGGGCGGCGCAGGAGGACCAGGGGAACGTCCGTGGCCGCCGCCGCCCGGACCGCGTTGGCCGTGATCGTCTCGGCGAAGGGGTGGGTGGCGTCGACCAGGGCGTCGACGTGGTGCGCGCGCAGCCAGTCGGCCAGGCCCTCCGCACCGCCGAAGCCGCCGGTCCGCACCTCGCCCGCCACCGCTCCGGGCCGCGCGACCCGGCCGGCCAGGGACGTGGTCACCCGGACGCCGGTCCGGGCGGCGAGGTCGGCGGCGAGGCGGCGGGCCTCGGTGGTGCCGCCGAGGATCAGGACGTGCGCGGGCATAGGGGTGAGCGTACGAGGTCGTACGGGACGGTCCGCCGTGCGGGTCGCTACGGTCTTCGGTCATGGAGGTCATCGAATCCGTGCGTGCCGTGCTGATCGACATCGACGGTGTGCTCACCGTCTCCTGGAAGCCGCTGCCGGGCGCGGTGGAGGCGCTGCGCGCGATCCGCGCGGCGGGGCTCGGCGTGGCGCTGGTGACCAACACGACGTCCCGGACCCGGGCGTCGATCGCCGAGACGCTGAGCGGCGCCGGTTTCGACGTGCGCGCCGAGGACGTCCTCACCGCGCCCGCCGTCACCGCCGCCCACCTCGCCGAACACTTCCCGGGCGCCCGCTGTGCCCTTCTCAACAGCGGAGACATCGGGGAGGACCTCGGTGACCTCACCCTCGTCGAGGAGCATCCGGACGTGGTCGTTCTCGGCGGTGCCGGGCCCGAGTTCGACTACACGGCGCTCAACCGGGCCTTCGGGCATCTCCAGCGGGGAGCCCGGCTGGTCGCCACGCACCGCAACCTGTACTGGCGCACCGACGAGGGGCTGCAACTGGACTCGGGCGCGTTCCTGCTGGGGCTGGAGAAGGCCGCTCGGGTGGAGGCGGAGGTCACGGGCAAGCCGTCCCCGGCGTTCTTCGAGGCGGCGCTGGCCCGGCTGGGGGTGAGCGCGGACCGGGCGCTGATGGTGGGCGACGACATCGAGTCGGACGTCCTCGCGGCACAGCGGGCCGGGATCACGGGTGTGCTCGTCAGGACGGGGAAGTACCAGCCGGAGACCCATGAGCACGCGAGCGGCACACCGGACCACGTGCTGGACTCCTTCGCGGACCTGCCGGCCCTGCTGGGGCTCGCCCAGGACACCGAGAGCTAGCGCAGGAGCAGTTGCACTCCGCCCACGATCGTCGCCGCGATCACGAGTTGTTCGAAGAGTCGCTGGTTGATCCTGTTCACAGCCCACTTGCCGAACAACGCTCCGGGCACGACGAACACCGCGAGCGCCGCGTCAAGGAGCAGCGAGCGCCCGTCGATCAGACCAAGGCCCGCGCTGAAGGGCACCTTGGACACGTTCACGATGAGGAAGAAGAAGGCGGAGGTGCCGAGGAAGCCCAGCTTCCGGAAGCCCGCGGACAGCAGATACATCGACATCACCGGGCCGCCCGCGTTGGCGACCATCGTGGTGAACCCGCCGAGCACGCCGTACGAACGGGCTTTGGCGCGGCCGGCGCGCGAGGTGACCTGCTCCGGCGCCTCCCCGGCGTCCGCGGTGCGCCGCCGCCACACCGTCACCCCCGCCATCAGCAGCAGGATCGCGCCGATCGAGGTCCGTACGATCCCGTCGTCGGCCCACACCAGGAACAGTGTGCCGACCACCACCCCGGCCGCGACGGCCGGGAACAGCCGCCACAGGGTGGGCCAGTGGGCGTGCCGCCGGTAGGTGAGGACGGCGAGCACGTCACCGGCGATCAGGACGGGCAGCAGGATCCCGGTGGAGGCGCGGGCGGGCAGGACCGCGGCGAAGATCGCGAGACTGACCGTGTTGGCCCCGCTCACCGCGGTCTTGGAGAAGCCGACGAGCAGGGCCGCGAAGGCGAGCGCCGCGAACCCCCAGCCGGATATGTGCCAGAGCGTCATCGTGTTCATGCGGGGACCGATGTTATGTACGGACAAGCTCCGGCGTAAGGACCGTCTCGCCAGTTGGCCCCGTCCCGACCCCGCCGCGTCCCCTCCCGACCCGCCGCGCCCCCGCCGCGCCGCACCGCGGCCCTCGCCGCGATCCCTTCCGCCCGCTACGGCCGTTCCGCGTACTGCGCCCGCAGCTCCCGCTTGAGCACCTTCATGCTGGGCCCGAGCGGCATGGCGTCCGTGAACTCCACGCGCCGCGGGTACTTGTGCCGGCCGAGGTGCTCCTTCGACCACTCGGTGATCGCGGCGGCGTCGGGGGCGGTGCCCGGTGCCGGTACGACGACGGCGCAGACCTCCTCGCCGTGCAGTTCGTCGGGCAGGCCGATGACCGCGACCTGGGCGATGCCGGGGTGGCGCATCAGCACCTCCTCGACCTCCCTCGGGTACACGTTGTAGCCGCCGCGGATGATGACGTCCTTCTTGCGGTCGACGATCCTCAAAAAGCCCTGCTCGTCCTTGGTGCCGAGGTCACCGGTGCGGAACCAGCCGTCGACCAGGGCCTCCGCGGTGGCCTCGGGCCGGCCGAGGTAGCCGGAGAAGACGTTGTGGCCGCGGATGACGACCTCGCCGAGCTCACCGGGCGGCAGCAGCTCGATGCGGCGCTCCACCTCGGCCCGCGCGATCTCCACGTCGATGCCCCACAGCGGGTGGCCGATGGTGCCGGCCCGGGTGCCGAACACGGGCTGGTTGACGGTGGCCGTCGGCGAGGTCTCCGACAGCCCGTACCCCTCGTAGATCTTCGCCCCGAACGCCTCCTCGAACCGCTCCAGTACGGCGACCGGGAGCGAGGCCCCGCCGGAGACGCACACGCGCAGGGCGGGCAGCGCGCCGGCGTCCGGGGCGGCCGCGGCGAGGGCGACGAACATGGTCGGCACGCCGTGGAAGGTGTTCACCCCCTCCTTGACCATCAGTTCGATGGCGCGGGCCGCGTCGAAGCGGGGCAGCAGCACGAGCGTGGCGCCCGCCCGCCAGGTGGAGTTGAGCGACACCGTCTGCCCGAAGGCGTGGAACAGCGGCAGCGCGCCGAGGGCGATGTCGTCGGCGCGGATGTCGTTGGCGTCGAAGGCGTTGACAGTCGCGTTCATCACGAGGTTGAAGTGGCTGAGCACGGCGCCCTTCGGCACGCCGGTCGTCCCGCTCGTGTAGAAGATCACCGCCGGGTCGTCGGCGGCGCGGGTGACGTACGACGGCAGCGGCTCGGCGCCGGCGGCCAGCTTGTCGAACTCCTCGCCCAGGACGGCCACTTGGACGCCGGTGGCCTCGGCGGCCGCCCGGCCGGTCGCCGCCTGGGCCGGGTGCACGAGCAGCAGCGTCGCCCCGCTGTCCCTGAGCACGTGCTCGACCTCGCCGGCCGACAGCAGGAGGTGGACGGGGACGACGACTCCGCCCGCCGCGGCGATCGCGTAGTAGGCGACCGGGAACTCGGCGGTGTTCGGGGCCATCAGCGCCACCCGGTCACCGGGGCGTACGCCGAGCCCGGTGATCGCGCCCGCCCGGGCCAGGGCCCTGCGCCACACCTCCGCGAAGGACAGCCGCAGGTCCCCCTCGACCAGCGCGGTGCTGTCGGGGCGACGCCGGGCGTTCTCGGCGAGGATGGCGGCGACGGACAAGGTTGCCATGGAGTACTGCTCCGTTTCCCAGCTGCGGCTCGACTGACCAGATCCCCCCGTCGCAAGAGCGCTAGTGCCGCTCGACCAGCACCGCGCTCCCCTGCCCCACGCCCACGCACATGGTCGCGAGACCCCGCTCGGCGCCCGTGCGCCGCATCCGGTGCAGGAGTGTCGTCAGGATGCGGGCGCCCGAGCAGCCGAGGGGATGCCCGAGGGCGATGGCGCCGCCGGTCGGGTTGACCAGGCCGGGGTCGATGCCGAGCTGGTCGACGCAGGCGAGGGCCTGCGCGGCGAACGCCTCGTTGAACTCGGCCTCCTGGAGGTCGGCGATGCCCCAGCCGGCCCGGGCGAGCGCCTTGCGGGTGGCGGGGACCGGGCCGATGCCCATCACGTCGGGATGAACCCCGGCGGAGGCGCCGGCGACATAGCGGCCCAGGGATTCCAGGCCCAGCTCGTTCAGGGCCTCCTCGCTGACCAGGAGCAGCCCGGCCGCGCCGTCGTTCATCGGCGAGGCGTTGCCCGCGGTGACCGTGCCGCCCTGCCGGAAGACCGGCTTCAACCTCGACAGCTTCTCCAGCGAGGTGTCCTCGCGGACGCACTCGTCCTGCTCGACCACGATGCCGTCCGGCCGCTCCACGGGCAGGAGTTCGTCGTCGAAGTGCCCGTTCTTGCGTGCGGCGGCGGCGAGTTGGTGGCTGCGCAGGGCGAACTCGTCCTGCCGCTCACGGGAGATGCCGTACCGCTCGGCGACCTCCTCGGCGGTCTCCCCCATGGACAGCAGGCCGTGCAGCTCCTTCATCGCCGGGTTGACCAGGCGCCAGCCGAGCCGGGTGTCGTGGGTCTCGATGCGCTGTGGCAGGGCCTCGTCCGGGCGGGGCAGCACGAAGGGGGCGCGGCTCATGGACTCCGAGCCGCCCGCGATCACGATGTCGGCCTCCCCGGCGGCGATGGTGCGGGCTGCGGTGGTGACCGCTTCGAGGCCGGAGGCGCACAGCCGGTTGACGGTGGCGCCGGGCACGGACTCGGGCAGCCCGGCGAGCAGGGCGGCCATGCGGGCGACGTTGCGGTTGTCCTCGCCGGCCTGGTTGGCCGCGCCCCAGTAGACGTCGTCGACCCGGGCCGGGTCGAGGGCGGGCACGTCGGCCACCACGTGGCGGATCACGGTCGCCGCCAGGTCGTCGGGGCGGACGGACGAGAGGGCTCCACGCAGCTTGCCGATGGGGGTGCGGCGGGCGGCCGCGAAGTGGACGGGACGCACGGCTTCGACTCCTGACCTACGACCGATCGACGGCACTGTCGATCAGCGGACCACACGGGAACACGTGACACTCGGGAACACTTAATTAGCACTGCTAGTTTTGGACTATAGACCGCCGACCGGCCTGCTGGGAAGATCCTCCCGGACCTTCACCGCGTCACCCGGAGGAGACATGCCCCACGTCCGCGAGCACAGCGTCGACGGCACCCACGGACCGGTCGCCGTACACGAGTGGCCGCACCCGGCGCCGCGGTACCTCGCCCTGGTGGTGCACGGGTACGGCGAGCACGCGCGCCGGTACGACGAGCCGGCCGCGGTACTGACCGGGCACGGGGCGGCCGTGTACGGGCCCGATCACGTCGGCCACGGCAGGTCGGCCGGGGAGCGGGTGCTGATCGAGGACTTCGAGGACGTGGTCACCGATGTGCATACGGTGGCGGACCTCGCCCGGGCCGCGCACCCCGGCATGCCGCTGGTCCTGATCGGCCACTCGATGGGCGGGCTGATCGCGGCCCGGTACGCCCAGCGGTACGGCGCCGAGCTGAGCGCGCTGATCCTGTCCGGACCGGTGATCGGCGCCTGGGAGCTGCCCGGGCGGCTGCTGGCCCTGCCGGAGATCCCGGACACCCCGGTGAGCCCGGCCGCGCTCTCGAGGGACCCGGCCGTCGGCGCCGCCTACGCGGCCGATCCGCTGGTGTGGCACGGGCCGATGAAGCGGCCGACGGTGGAGGCGTTCGCACGCACTCTGCGGACCGTCGAACATGGCGGTGACATCGGGGCGCTGCCGCTGCTGTGGCTGCACGGGGACGACGACCGGCTGGTGCCGCTGCCCGGCAGCCGGGTCGGCGTGGAGCGGCTGGCCGGTTCCCGGCTGACCGAGCGGATCTTCGCCGGGGCGCGGCACGAGGTGTTCCACGAGACGGACAAGAAGGAGGTCTTCGCCGAGGTGATCCGCTTCCTGGACCGGTCACTGCCCCTCTGATCAGGCCTGTTTGCTCCCCCGAGCGCTGGGCACCCGCCCTTGCGGACACGACCGTACGCAAGCGACGAAAGGGGACGGACGCACCATGACGGTGATGAAGAGCACGCTGCCCGAGGAGGCGCTCGGCGTCACCGGGACCGCCCTGCAGGAGACCCTGGTGGACCTGCTCGGACTGTCGCTGATCGGGAAGCAGGCGCACTGGAACATCGTGGGACCGCGGTTCCGGTCGATCCACCTCCAGCTCGACGAGGTGGTGGCGACGGCCCGCGCCCACTCCGACACGGTCGCCGAGCGCGCCGCCGCGCTGGGCGTGCCCCCGGACGGCCGGCCCGAGACCGTCGCCGCGACCTTCGCGCTGCCCGGCACGAAGGACGGCCGGCTGCGCGACACCGAGGTCGTGGAGCTGATGGTGTCGGCGCTCGAAGCGATCGTCGGGCGGCTCCGCGAACGGATCGCGGCCACGGCGAAGCCCGACCCCGTCACGCAGGACCTGCTGATCTCCGTCACCGCCGACCTGGAGAAGCAGCGCTGGATGTTCGAGGCCGAGAACCAGCCGCGCGCGACCGCCTCCAGCTAGTACGACACCCCCGCACGGAAGGGGCGACCCATGGCCGACTCCCTCGAAATCGAAGCGCTGTGGGAGGACTTCCACCGCGTGGTGAACATGACCTCGGCGGAGCTCGCGGCCTGGCTGCGGGTCCGGGACGCCGACGAGGAGACCGAGCCGCTGCCCGAGCAGGCGGGCACGGAGACCGGGCAGCATGTCCTCGCCATCCTCCAGAAGCGCCGTACGGATCTCACCGACGACGACGTCCGCGTGATGCACCAGGTCGTCGACACGGTCGGAGACCTGGTGGACATGGAGGACGAGCCGGAGCCGGAGACGGCGCCGGAGGACACCCGCCGCCGGCACCGGCTGATGACACTGGGCCACGACCCGCTCAAGCCGTAGCCATGAACCGCGACGAACGAGTCCTGCGCGAGCTGCTGTCGGAGTACGGGCAGACCTACGCCGAGGAGGCCGGCATCAGGCTGACGAACACCCCGCAGCCGCTGTACCGGCTGCTCGTGCTGTCCCTGCTGCTCAGCGCCCGGATCCGCGCCTCGGTCGCGGTGGCCGCCGCGCAGGCCCTGCACGAGGACCACCTCGACAGCCCGCGCCGCATGGCCGACGCGGACTGGCAGCAGCGGGTGGACGCGCTCGGCCGCGGCGGCTACCGGCGCTACGACGAGCGCACCGCCACCCAACTCGGCGACGGTGCCGAGCTGTTGCTGGACCGCTGGTCAGGCGACCTGCGCCGGCTGCACGAGGAGGCGCACGGCGACACCGGCGAGCTCAGGCAACTGCTCCAGGAGGAGCCGGGGATCGGCCCGGCCGGCGCCGACATCTTCCTGCGCGAGGCCCAGCGCGTCTGGCACGAGATCGCGCCCTACCTGGACGACAAGGCGCTCTCCGGGGCCCAGCGGCTCGGCCTGCCGAAGGACGCGGGCAAGCTGACCGAGCTCGCCGGGGACACCGAACCGGCCGTGCTGGCCGCCGCGTTGGTGCGGGCCGCACTCGACAAGGAGGTGGCCCAAGACTGTCTGCGCCGCGCCGGATGATCGTGTCAGACTGCTGCTCGCATCCCGGCGGGAGTGAAGGAGCAGCACGTGACGGGGACCGAGCCGGCCGCGCAGGAGATCGACACCACACGGCCCCATCCGGCCAGGGTGTACGACTGGTTCCTCGGCGGCAAGGACAACTACCCCGTCGACGAGCGGCTCGGCCGGCAGATCGCGGCCGTGGACGGAGGCGGCGCGCCGCGGGCCGCCCGCGCCAACCGGGCGTTCATGCACCGGGCCACGCGCGCGCTCGCCGAGGCCGGCATCCGCCAGTTCCTGGACATCGGCACCGGCATACCGACCGAGCCGAACCTGCACCAGATCGCGCAGTCGGTGGCGCCCGACGCGCGGGTGGTCTACGTCGACAACGACCCGATCGTGCTGGCCCACGCGGGCGCGCTGCTGCGCGGCACCCCCGAGGGCGTGACGGAGTATGTGCAGGCCGACGCCCGCGATCCGCACGCCATTCTCGAACAGGCCGCCCACGTCCTGGACTTCGGCCGTCCAGTGGCCCTGTCCCTGATCGCGCTGCTGCACTTCGTCGCCGACGAGGACGGCGCCCACGAGGTCGTGTCGACCCTGGTCGAGGCGCTGGCGCCGGGCAGTTGCCTGGTGCTGTCGATGATGACGGCCGACTTCGAGCCGGAGAACGTCCGGAAGGGCATCGCCGCGTACGCGGCGGGCGGAGTGACCCTGGTCGCCCGCTCCCGGCACGAGGTGGCCGCGTTCTTCGAGGGACTCGACCTGCTGGAGCCGGGCGTCGTACCGGTCGACGCCTGGCGCGGCGAGCGAGCCGCGGACGGCGCGGGGCCGGTCTCGCTGTACGGCGGAGTCGGCGTCCTTCGCCGGCCGGCACCGGCCGGGGTCGCGCACACCGCTACACGCTGATCCCGAGCACGTGGGCGATGGTGCGCAGCACGCCGTTGTCGTTGTTGGACGGGGCGAGGTGGCGGGCCCTGCGGACGACCTCCGGGTGGGCGCCCGCCATCGCGAAGGACCACTCGGCGGCGTCGAGCATCTCCAGGTCGTTGAAGTAGTCGCCGAAGACCATGGTCTGCGCCGGCGTGATGCCGAGCGCCCGCTGCAGACCGCGCAGCGCGGTGCCCTTGTTCGCGGTGTGGTTCATCACGTCCACCCAGTGCTCGCCGGAGACGACGACCTGGTGGGTGGCGGTGAACTCCGCGAGGGCCGGGGCGGTGGAGTTCTCGGCGGACCCGAAGTCGAACAGGGCGACCTTGATCACGTCGTCCTCGACGGCGGTGACGTCCTCGACGATCCGGTGCACGGCGTAGTACTTGCGCACCTCCGCCAGGAACGCCTCGTCGGTCCGCTCGACGTAGGCCGCCCGCTTGCCGCAGACCACGGCGCCGGCGTCCACGCCGCCCGCGACCAGCCGCCGTACCGTACGGGCCACCCCGGCGGCGACGGCCCTGTCCATCGTGTCGGAGCTCAGCTCCACGCCGTCGCGGACCACGTAGGTGCCGTTCTCCGCGATGAACACCATGCCCTCGGCGACCTCGGCGAACTGCTCGGCCAGCGTGGCGTACTGACGGCCGCTCGCCGGGCTGAACAGCACGCCCCGCCTGCGCAGTTCGGCGAGCATCGGCCACAGCCCGTCGGGGATCCGCTTGTCGTCGTCCAGCAGCGTGCCGTCCATGTCGGTGACGATCAGCCGGATGTCGGCGGGGCCCGCGGGCAGGCCGGGGGTGTCGAGGAGGGGCGTGGGCGTGGCGGGCATGTCCTGCTTCCGGTCGGGGACGGCGTACCGGTCCAGTGTTCCTCATGGGCCGCGACGTCCCGGAACCGGTTCCTTGTGCGCCGAAACGTCCCGGAACCGGTTGTTCATGGACCGAAACGTCCCGGAGCGGGCCCGAACCGCCCACGGTGCGCGTTTCCCGGGACAGCGCGATCACCGGGCGGCACAATGACGACGGAGAACCGAGAACCGGAGAAGGGCGGCGACGTGACCGAGGGCCACTCCCCGACAGCCGGACCGGAGAAACTGGACACCTCCGTGGCGCACAACGCCCGGGTGTGGAACTACTGGATCGGCGGCAAGGACAACTACGAGGTCGACCAGCGGGTCGGTGATCGCGTCGCCGGGATGTTCCCGGTGATCCGGGCGGTGGCCCGCGCGGACCGGGAGTTCCTGGCCCGGGCGGTGCGGTTCCTGGCCGCCGAGCGCGGGACGCGGCAGTTCCTGGACGTGGGCACCGGCCTGCCGACGGTCGACAACACCCACGAGATCGCGCAGCGGATCGCCCCGGAGTCACGGGTCGTGTACGTCGACAACGACCCGATCGTGCTCGTGCACGCCCGCTCGCTGCTCACCAGCTCACCCGAGGGCGTCACCGACTACGTCGACGCCGATGTCCGCGACCCGGACGGCATCCTGCTGCGCGCCGCCGAGACCCTGGACCTGACCAGGCCGGTCGCGCTGATGATGCTGGGCATCCTGAACTTCGTCCTGGACACCGGCGAGGCCCGGGACATCGTGCGGCGGCTCATGGCCGCGCTGCCCTCGGGCAGCCACCTGGTCCTCACCCACCCGACCTACGACAGTGACGTGGGCGGCGAGGGCAACCGGGCCGCGATGGAGTTCTGGAACGCCAACGCCACCCCGCCGATCACCGCCCGCAGCCGCGCGGAGATCGCCGGCTTCCTCGAGGGCCTGGAGCTGCTCGAGCCGGGTCTGGTGCCCTGCTCGCAGTGGCGCGCCGGGGCGGAATCCGCCGCCGCTGTGCCGCAGTTCGGTGCCGTGGCCGTGAAACCCTGACGCCGGCACGGACGGACCGACGCCGAGCAGGACGCAGGCGGGACCGACACCGAGGAGGACGTATGGCCGAGGAGGACGTATGACCACCCTTGCCGACCCCGTGCCCGGTGGGCGCCCGGAGGATCTGCGCCGGGTCGCGGGACTCACCGCCGACCTCGCCGCGCGGGGCGTGCGCGGGATCGTGCTGGCCTATGTGGACACCGCGGGTGTCTGCCGGGTGAAGACGGTTCCGACTGCGCGGCTGGAGGCGGCCGTGTCCTGGGGTGTCGGCATGTCCCCGGTGTTCGACACCTTCCTCGCGGGCGACTCGATCGTCACCACCGACGTCCTCGGCTCCCCGGACGGTGACCTCAGGCTCTACCCGGACCTGGACCGGCTGGTGGAGCTGGCCGGGCAGCCCGGCTGGGCGTGGGCGCCGGTGGACCGGATCACCCAGGAGGGAGAGCGCCACCCCGGCTGCGCCCGAACCTTTCTGCGCCGGATCGTCGCCGACGCCGCCGACCGGCACGGCCTCGCCTTCAAGGCGGCGATCGAGGTCGAGTGGGCGGTCGGGCTCGGCTCGGCACCCCCCGGGGAGTTCGTGCCGGCGGTGTCGGGACCGGCGTACGGGGCGATCCGGCAGGTCGAGCTGAGCGACTACACCGCCGATCTGCTGGCCGCGTTCGACGCCCAGGGCGTGCCCGTCGACCAGCTGCATCCCGAGTACGCGGCCGGGCAGTTCGAGGTCTCGGCGGGCGCCCTGGACCCGGTGGCGGCGGCCGACCGCAGTGTGCTGGTCCGGCAGACCATCCGGGCGGTCGCGCAGCGGCACGGCCTCAGGGTGTCGTTCTCGCCCGCGGTGTCCGCCGAAGGGGTCGGCAACGGCGGCCATGTCCACGTCTCCTGCTGGCGCCAGGACGTGAACCTGCACGCGGGCGGGGAGCGCCGCTACGGCATGACGCCCGAGGCGGAGTCCTTCGCGGCCGGGATCCTGGCCCGCCTGCCCGCGCTGACGGCGGTCACCGCGCCGAGTCCCGCCAGCTATCTGCGGCTCAAACCGTCCCAGTGGGCCGGAGTGTTCACCGCCTGGGGCCGGGAGACCCGCGAGACGGCGCTGCGCGTGATCACCGGCTCGGCGGGCCGCCGCGAGCAGGAGGCCAACCTGGAGGTGAAGCCGGTCGACCTGGCCGCCAACCCCTATCTCGCCCTCGGCTGCGTCATCGCCGCCGGTCTGGACGGGATCGGGTCCTCCCTCGCCCTCCCGGAGGAGATCACCGGCGACCCGGCCCGGTACGGCCCGGACGAGGCGGCGGCTCTCGGCGTACGGCGACTGCCCGAGTCGCTGTCCCAGGCCGCCCGGGAGTTCCGGGCGGACGAGGTGCTGCGGGCGGCGCTGGGCCCGGTGCTCGCGGACGCGGTGACCGCCGTACGGCTCGGCGAGGCGGCGGCCGTCGACGGCTTGGACGACGCGCGGGTGGCGGCGGCCTACCGCTGGGTGTACTGACCATGGCGACGCCGGGACCCGTCCACGAGGCCCTCGCCGAGCTGGAGCTGGTGGACCACCACTGCCACGGCGCCGTGACGGCCGGCCTCGCGCCCGCGGAGTTCGCCTCGCTGCTGACCGAGGGCGAGGCCTGGCCCGGCGTCTCGCCCTTCGACACCCCGGCCGGTCTGGCCGTACGCCGCCACTGCGCGCCCCTGCTGGACCTGCCCCGGCACGCGCCGCCGGCCGACTATGTGGCCCGCCGCACGGAACTGGGCCCGCAGGAGGTCAACCGTCGCTTCCTGCGGGCCGCGGCAGCACGGGCGTTCCTCGTGGACACCGGCTACGCCCCGCATCCGCTCACCTCCCCGGCCGAGCTGGCGGAGGCCTCCGGTGCCGCCGCGTTCGAGGTCGTACGCCTGGAGCAGGTGGCGGAGGCGGTGGCCGCGCGGGGCGTCGAGCCGGGTGAGTACGCGGTCCGTTTCCGTGCCGCCGCCGAGGACGCCGTACGCCGGCCGGGCGTGGTGGCGGTGAAGTCGGTGGCCGCCTACCGCACCGGCTTCGCCCTGGACCCGGCGCGCCCGGCGGACGCCGAGGTGACCGGGGCCGCCCGGGGCTGGCTCGCGGACGGCGGCCGGCTCACCGATCCGGTCCTGGTACGGCACCTGCTGTGGACCGCCGTGGACCTCGGTCTGCCGCTGCAGCTGCACACCGGTTTCGGCGACGCCGACCTGCGGCTGCACCACGCCGACCCGGCCCTGCTGACCGACTGGCTGCGGCTGACGTCCGGCACGGTCCCGGTGCTGCTGCTGCACTGCTGGCCGTACCACCGCCAGGCCGCCTACCTCGCCGCGGTGTTCGAGCAGGTGTACCTGGACGTGGGTCTCGCCCTGCACCACACGGGCCCGGCCCGCTGCCGGGCGGTGCTGGAGGAGGCGCTGGAGATCACCCCGTTCCGGAAGATGCTCTACAGCTCCGACGCCTACGGGGTGGCCGAATTCCACCACCTCGGCGCCCTGTGCTTCCGGCAGGGGCTCGCCGGTCTGCTCCAAACGCGCGTCGACGCCGACGAGTTGAGCCTGTCCGACGCCCTGCGGATCGCGGCTTGGACCGGCCGTGACAACGCGCTGCGCCTCTACGGACCGCCCGTATCCGACCCGGCCCGCGATCCCAGCGGACTCCCCACCCGGAAAGTATGATCAAGCAATGTCTGACATCACCGAGACGACGCCCGGCTGGCTGAGCAGTGACGAGCTGGAAATGGCCAGGGCCCGGATGCCGATCCTGTACGTCGAGGCCGTGCCCGTGCGCGTGGACGACAGCGGCGAAGTCACCAGCATCGGTGTGCTGCTGCGGATCGGCCCGGACGGGACGGTCAGCCGGACCCTGGTGTCCGGCCGCGTCCTGCACCACGAGCGGGTCCGCGACGCCCTGCTGCGCCACCTGGAGAAGGACCTCGGCCCGGTGGCGCTGCCCCGGGTCCCGCCGTCCCTGCAGCCGTTCACGGTGGCGGAGTACTTCCCCACGGCGGGCATCACGCCGTACCACGACCCGCGCCAGCACGCGGTGTCCCTCGCCTACATCGTCCCGGTCAGCGGCGACTGCCGCCCCCGGCAGGACGCGCTGGACCTCGTCTGGTTCAGCCCGCAGGAGGCCGCCTCCCCGGCGGTGCAGAGCGAGATGCCGGGCGGGCACGGGGTGCTGCTGAAGCAGGCGCTCGCGCACATGGGCCTGAGCTTCTGACGTCGGCGGCCGTCTGACCCGCCTGTCTATCAGGCCGGTCAGGCCGTCGGCCAGGGCTTTCCCCGACGCGTTCAGGTTGCGGTCAGGCCCACGGCGGCCTGTGACAACATCTGCACCAGAAGCCCCAAAACAATGGCAAAGGCATCTGGGGCAAGGTCAGTTGGGCGTGCGAAAGTGCAGGCCATGAGCACAGAGCAGGTCCTGGACGACCGCCCCCGCGGGCACGCACGCGCGCGCATACGTGAGAGCGCGAACAAGGTGCCGGAGGTCACCGTCTACTTCTGGATCATCAAGGTCCTCACCACCGGCATGGGCGAGACCGCCTTCGACTTCCTGGCCCGCACGCTGGGCAACATCCCCGCGGTCGGCCTCGGCGGCCTTGCGTTCCTCGCCTCGCTCGTGCTCCAGTTCGCCGTCCGCCGGTACATTGCCTGGATCTACTGGACGGCGATCGTCATGGTCAGCGTGTTCGGCACGATGGCCGCGGATGCGTTCCACGTCGTCCTCGGCGTCCCGTACACCCTGTCCACCCCGCTGTTCATGATCGCCCTGGCCGCCGTCTTCGTCTTCTGGTACAAGTCCGAGCGCACCCTGTCCATCCACTCCATCCGCACCCGGCGCCGCGAGCTCTTCTACTGGGCGGCCGTCCTCGCCACCTTCGCGCTGGGCACCGCCGCGGGCGACCTCACCGCGACGATCGGCCTCGGCTACCTGGGCTCGGCCGTCCTGTTCGCCGTGGCGATCTGCGTCCCGGCCGTCGCCCACCGCGCCGGCCTGCTGGGCGCGGTCACCGCGTTCTGGACCGCGTACGTCATCACCCGCCCGCTGGGCGCCTCCCTCGCCGACTGGATCGCGCTGCCCGGCAGGCGCGGCGGCCTGGACTTCGGCCTGGGCCCGGTGACGCTGGCCTGGACGGTGGCCATTCTCGCGCTGGTCGGCTACCTCGCCGTGTCACGCCAGGACGTCCAAACCGCCTGAAACCGCCCGCATCATCGCAGAGGGCCTCGCCGGCAGCGCCGGCGAGGCCCTCTCTCCTGTCGTGCCGGCCGCCGTCATACCGCCCGTCCAGGGCACCGATGCCACAATCGAAGTGACGCTGCCGTCCCGCATGGACCGGGGTCGTGTCAGGAGGCCGGAATGGCGGGAGACAAGGCGGGGAGACAGCCGAGCCGGCCGTACCTCCCCGACCTGCACATACGTCTTCGCTCCGAGCTGGGCCGGATCGACGAGCAGCTGCGTGCCCTGCTGTCCTCCATGGACCGGCTGCAGGGCCTGCTGGACGCGGTGGTGGCCATCAGCCGTGAGGTGGAACTGCCCGCGGTGCTGCACCGTATCGTGACGACCGCCATGAACCTGGTGGGCGCCCGCTACGGGGCCCTGGGCGTGCTCGACGAGTCCGGGGAACGACTGGGGCAGTTCATCACGGCCGGTCTGTCCGAGCAGGAACGCAAGGCTCTTGCCACGGCCGGACTGCCTCGTGGTCTGGGCGTCCTCGGCCACCTGATCCGCTACCCCGACCCCCTGCGGATCGACGACATCCCCGGCCATCCCTCCTCCACCGGATTCCCGGCCGGCCACCCGCGCCTGCGCACCCTGCTCGGCGTCGCCATCAGCGTGCGCGGCGAGATCTACGGCGACCTCTACCTCTCCGAGCGGTACGACGGACAGCCCTTCGACGAGCACGACGAGAACGTCGTCGTCGCCCTGGCCGGCGCCGCCGGCATCGCGATCGAGAACGTCCGCCTTTTCGAACGGATTCGCCTCGGAGCCGAGCAGTTCCAGCGGCTCCTGCTGCCCACTCTGCCCGATCTGCGGCCGTTCACCGCCGCCGCCATCTACCGGCCCGCCGCCGAGCCGAGTCAGCTCGGCGGGGACTGGTACGACGCCATCCCCCTGCCCGACGACGTCGTGGCGGTCGTCATCGGCGACGTGGTCGGCCATGATCTGCAGGCCGCGGCCGCCATGGCCGCCACGCGCAACATGCTGCGCGCTCTCGTGTTCGACCAGAACAGTCCGCCCGGCGCGGTCCTCGCCCAGCTCGACCGGACACTGGAGATGATCACGAACAATCGCGTCACGACCACCACCCTGGCCCGCATCGAACCGGAGGGACCGGGCTGGCGACTGCGCTGGAGCACCGCGGGCCACGTTCCGCCGCTGCTGATCACCCGTGAGCACCACGTCAGCTATCTGCTCGCCGAGCCCGGTCTGCCGCTCGGTGTCGACACCGAGCAGCCGCGCCCGGACCACTCCCGCCTCCTGCCCCCGGAGGCGACCGTCGTCTTCTACACCGACGGGCTGATCGAGCACCCCGGCCACCCCATCGACGAGAGCCTGAGCGAACTCGCCGGTCTCGCCGAGGCCCATGCCGCCCTTCCCCTGCCGGAGTTCGTCCAGGCACTGGCCGACCGCCACCCCAGTGACGGCCACGACGACATGGCCATCCTCGCCCTGCGCACCCCGCCCGCCTGACCCCCTGGGGAACCCGCTCGGTGCCGCTCCCGGGCCGGTCGGCCTGCCGTGGAGGATCCGGGGGATCCGGCGGATGATGGGTTTCAGAGCGATGTCAAATCGGAGGTCGCCCGATGTCTGTCGCGCGGCATCAATGGCTCCGGCGCGGTGGTCCGGCGGCCTTCCTGGAGATCTGTGTCATCGCCGCGCTGTACTACGGCTCGGCCAGGCTTGGGCTGCTCCAGCAACTGGTGCGCGGCCAGGTCACCCCCCTGTGGCCGCCGAGCGGTATCGCGGTGGCGAGCCTGCTCCTGCGCGGCCCGCGGGTCTGGCCGGGTATCGCACTCGGCGCGTTCCTGGTCAACATCTCACTGGGACCGTCGCTCCCGGCCGTCCTCGCCATCGCGGCGGGGAACACCCTCGCGCCCGTCTGCTCCTACCTGCTGCTCCGCCGTACGGGGTTCCGGGAAGACCTGGACCGTCTGCGGGACGCGCTCGCGCTGATCTTCCTCGGCGCGTTCACCGGGATGCTGGTCAGCGCGACGACGGGCAGCGGGACCCTGGTCCTCGCCGGGGTGCTGAGCCGCGGCGACTTCTGGCCGACGTGGTCGGTCTGGTGGACCGGCGACGCGATGGGCGTCCTGGTGGTCACGCCGGTCCTGCTGGTCCTCCGCTCGGTACACCGGCCGAAGGGCGTGCGGCCGTACCGGTGGGCGGAGGGGCTGCTGCTCGTGGCGGCCACGGCCTGCGTCGGATTCCTCGTGACCGGTCACACGCCCCTGCTGTTCCTCGGGTTCCCGCTGCTGATCTGGGCGGCCTTCCGCTTCCAGCTGGCCGGGGCCGCGCTCTGCGCGCTGGCCGTGTCGACCTTCGCGATCATCGCCGGTACCGAGAGATCGGGTCCGTTCGCCGGTCAGGACCTGCTCACCAGGATGATCACCTTGCAGGCCTTCAACGGTTCTGCCGCGCTGACCGCGCTCCTCCTCGCGGCGGTCATCAGCGAGCGGACCCAGGCCCAGCAGGAGATCGCGCGGGCCTGCGCGCAGCTCGCCGCGATGGCCGCCAGGATCGCCACCGGCAACCATCACCCGATGGTCCCCGACAGGGAGGGCGAGAAGGAGCCCGCAGACCCGCGGACACCACCAAGGCCGCCCCCCAACCCTGAGAAGGCGACTAGCCGACCGGTCTATTAATCATAGGCGATCGGTCGTATCCTCAGAGCCATGGGACGCACCAGTGATGCGAGGGAGAAGATCCTCACCGCCGCGCAGTCGCTCATCGAGCTGCGCGGCTACTCAGCGTTGGGCGTGGCTGAGATCTGCAAGGCCGCCGGCGTGCCCAAGGGCAGCTTCTACTACTTCTTCGAGTCCAAGGAGGCTCTCGCCCTGGCCGTGCTGGACGAGCACTGGGAAGCCCAGCGCGCTGACTGGGTGCGGGCCCTGCAAAGCGATGCGGAGCCGCTGCTGCGGCTGCGCCGGCTCTTCGAGGAGACCGAGGCCGACCTGCGCACAGGCCAGCAGACCTGCGGGACCGTCTCCGGCTGCATGTTCGGCAACCTCACCCTGGAGCTGAGCAACCAGACCGAGCCCATCCGCGAACGCCTGCAGCAGATCTTCGAGGCCCAGGTGGAGATGGTCGACAAGGTCATCGCCGAAGCTCGGCAGCGCGGTGACGTCACCGTCGGGGACACCCGGGAGGCCGCCCGGTCGGTGGTCGCCCAGCTCGAGGGCCAGGTGTTGTTCGCCAAGCTCTACAACAACACCCAGCACCTCGAAGCCCTGTGGGACAACTGCTTGTCGCTGCTCTCCGCACGCCGTCCGGACGAAGTGGCCGTCTGATTTTCGGCCGGTTTCATGCAGCGGCGCCCGCGTTCTCGAGGTGGACGACGGCGTCGACGATGCCGCTGATCCGGGCCGCCTATGGGATGGCCAGCGCCTTGTTGGCACTTGCGGCCGGGGCCGCTGCGGTCAGGGTGGGCACTGTCCTGCCGCGCGCCGACGAAGCCGGGACCCCGGTCCCGTACCGTGCCGCGCTGCTGACCCGGCACGCCGTCAGACCGTGATGACGCGGGCGTTCACCGGCCGCCCGGCGCGAGCGCTGCGCGACGACCTCACCGATCGGCACAGCGGCCCGGCCACGGACGGTCACCCCGCCCCGCCCCACCTGACGAGCCCTGGGCACGGCGCCGCAACAGCGGCGAACGATCCGGAGAGGATCAATCTGCGGGCAGGCACGGGCTACCGCCACGCGACGGCGCGCCCGCCGCGCAGATCCTCCGCCGGTTGGCCTCCCGGGTGCGAGGGAACCCGCCCTCCGCATGACCGAGGTGGGCCGGAGCGGAGGCTGCGCCACGTGCGCCGCCTCTGTGGGACTCACCCGCCGGCACCCCTCGGGGGAAGAGCGAAGATCCTTCCCGTACTGGGAGGTCAGGCCTCTCACCACGCGTAGCATGACCGGCGTGGAATTGCGTCAGGTGCGGTACTTCCTGGCGGTCGCCGAGGAGCTGAACTTCGGGCGGGCCGCGGGCCGCCTCCTGATCGCGGGTCCGTCCTTGTCCCAGCAGATCAAGGCGTTGGAACGCGACCTCGGTGTGCGCCTGTTCGACCGGGACCGCCGCTCGGTCAGCCTCACCCCGGCCGGAGCGGCGCTCCTGCCGTACGCCCGCGCCCTTCTGGACAGCGCCGACGACCTACGCCACCGCGCGGCGCGGATCGCCGGCTCGGAGCCGGTCCGGCTCGGTTACGTCAGCTGGCTGCCCGCGGACCTCGCCGCGCGGACCTCGGCCGTGGCTCGTGTGGACGTGGATCCCTGGGTCGCGCCCTCGCACACACAGGCCGCCCGGGTCGCGGAGGGCAGCCTCGACCTCGCGGTGTGCTGGGTCCGCCGGGAGGACCTGGACGCACGGGGTCTCAACTCCCGGCTCATCGGCGCCGACCGCCTGTACGCGGTCTCCGTCGGCCGTGACGCCGATGAGGTCCGCGCCCGGGACGTCGTCGTCCTTCTGGACGACGACGCGACTGCATGGCTCTCCTGGAACGCCTTCGCCGAGCAGCTCGCCCGCGACACCGGCGCCCGCGCGGCGCACATTTCCGACGGCGGCATCACAGGGCCGGCGTTCTTCGACCACGTGCGCCGATCGCGCCGACCGATCCTCAACTCTCCGAAGGCCCAGACCACTCCGCTCCCGCCCGAACTGGTCGCGCATCCCGTGGTCGAGCCGAAGGTCTACTGGACCTGGTCCCTGGTGTGGCGGCGCAGCGAGGTGCGCGCGGCCGTGCTGAACACCGTCGACGCCCTGACCGACGGGGTCGGCGACCTCGGCATCCACGCCCCTGACGCCTGGCTTCCCGACGAGGATCCGTACAAGCGGTAGCACTGTCCCCGGATGCCCCGGGCCGCGCCATGGGGCCCAGGGCATGACCTGGGCGGGCGTGCTCGGCAGAAACACGGCCCCTGGGAGGCTGAGGCTCCCAGCAGGGAGGAGGCTGGTCGTGGAGTCCGCCCAGGTGACGGGCGCAGTGTGAACCCATGGGAATCGGGCGGCACGTCATCTCAAGGGCTCCGGGCAGCAGCCCGCGGTCGGTCACCGTACGGCTGGTGGGCGGGCTGACGGCGCTGCTGGAGATCGACGGCCTGCGACTGCTGACCGACCCGACGTCCGACAGGGTCGGATCCGTCGTCGGCGCGGCCCAGCCCCCCGTGGGCTCCGCGTCCCGGCCGATGCACGGCGTGCTGCTCTCGCAGCACCGGCACGCTGATGGACTCGACGGCCCCGGACGTCTCCTCTTCCCGACTGTGCCGATGACGCTCACGACCGCGGCGGCCGCGGACCGCCTGGGGCGGAACGCCACCGCGCTGTCTGCCTGGTACCCCTCACACTGGACCGGCCTGACGGCGGCTCGGTCAAGGTCACCGGCGTGGCGGAGTGGTTCGCCCCGGTCGGTCTCGCCCTGGCTGCAGCCACGCGCTTCGATGCCCGCCCCCCGACGGGCCACGAGCGACCACCTGACCATCCTTCGAACCGGTGAGCACTGCGTCGTCCGAAGCACCGATTGGCCGCCGCAACCCGGCGAATCCGACCCGGCCGGCAGAGCCGCCCCCTGCCGTTCCAGCTGATCCGTCGAACACCCTCGAGGAACATCGCATGACCGCACCACCGTCGCGAGACCGGGCATCCGCCGCGAAAGGGGCGCTCCCCTCACCCTGGGTCCACGTCGCGCAGGCCGCTGCCGCGCTGGCGACCGGCATGGGTGTGGGCCGCTTCGTCTACACCCCGATCCTCCCACTGATGCACGCACAGGCCGGGTTGTCGGTCGGGGCAGGGGCGAACCTGGCCACCGCCAACTACGTGGGATACCTGGTCGGGGCTCTCGCCGGGACCTTCCAGCCGCGGCTGGTGCGTTCCGCGGCCGCGCTGCGCGGCAGCCTGCTGGCGCTGGTCGTCTCTCTGGCCGCGATGCCGCTGACCCACTCCGCCACCCTGTGGTTGCTGCTCAGGCTGGGCGCGGGAGTCTTCAGCGCGCTGATCTTCGTCATCGCCGTCAGTTCACTGCTCAGCCACCTGCGCGAGCACCCGGCGCACCTGCCCGGCTGGGCGTTCGGCGGAGTCGGCGCCGGCATCGCCCTGTCGGGCCTGCTCGTCCTGGTGCTGCGCACGGTCGGCACCTGGCAGGCCGCGTGGTGGGCTTCCGCAGCCCTGGCCGCGGCGCTCACCCTCGCCGCCTGGGGCCTGCGACCCGAGCCTGCCCCCGGGCCGGCCTCCACCGCCGCGGGAACCGACGTACGGACGTCCGGGCCGCGCACCCATCGCTGGTTCGGCGCCCTGTTCGCGTCCTACACCCTGGAGGGCATCGGCTACATCATCGCCGGTACGTTCCTGGTCGCGGCCATCGAGCAGACCTCGCCCGGTTGGATCGGCAGTGGCGCCTGGGTGCTGGTGGGGCTGGCGGCCGTCCCGTCCTCCGCACTGTGGGCCTGGCTGGGACGCCGGTGGTCCCGTCCCGACCTGCTGCTTGCCGCGCTCGGCGTGCAGGCCGTGGGCATCGCCCTGCCCGCGTTGGTCGGCGGGGTCGCGGCCGCGCTGATCTCCGCGGTGCTCTTCGGGGCGACCTTCATAGGCGTGAGCACGCTGGCCCTCGCGGCGGGCGCGCACCTGCGGTTCCCTCGCGCCGTGGCTCTGCTGACCGCCGGATACTCGGTCGGTCAGATCCTCGGCCCGCTGGTCGCCACCCCCCTGCTCCACCACGGCTACCACCAGGCCCTGATCCTGGCCTCCGTCGTCGTCCTGACCGCGGCGCTCGCCGCCCTGGTTCTCCGCATCGGATTCCCGCACCACGTGCCGACCCCGGGTCACCCCGTCCGGCGCTCCGAACCCGCCCCCGGCAGCCCACTCGCCCCTGTGGACACCGCCGAGAGCCCGGTGACCGAGTGAAGGTCTTTCGAAAACTAGCCGACCGGTCTACTATTAATCCCTGGTCGACTTCCTGACCGCCAAGTTCCCATGAAGTGGAGAGCCCCTGTGGCCACCCCCGTCAAGCTCGCCGTTGTCTACTACTCGTCCACCGGCACGATCGCCGAGATCGCCAAGGAGCTCCGTGACGCCGGCGTCAAGGCCGGTGCCGAGGTCCGCCTGCTCAAGGTCGCCGAGCTCGCTCCCCGGGCGGCGATCGACTCCAACCCCGCCTGGGCCGCCCACCACGCCGCCACCGCGGACATCCCCGAAGCCACGCCCGAGGACATCGAGTGGGCCGACGCCGTCCTCTTTGGCACCCCCACCCGCTTCGGCAACGTCTCCTCCCAGCTCAAGCAGTTCATCGACACCCTCGGCGGCCTCTGGGTCCAGGGCAAGCTCGCCGACAAGGTCTACAGCGGCTTCGTGTCCAGCGCCACAGCCCACGCGGGCCAGGAGTCCACGCTGCTCGCCCTCTACAACTCCGTCCACCACTTCGGCGGCATCACCGTCAGCCCCGGCTTCACCGATCCCGCGAAGTTCATCGACGGCAACCCGTACGGCACCTCTCACGTCGACGCCCAGGGGAACAACCCCGTCGACGACGCCACCCGCACCGCCGCCCGCATCCAGGCCGAGCGCGCTGTCAAGATCGCCGCAGGGCTCAAGTCCGCTGCCTGATCAGCCCGTTGACGCAAGGCCGGTCGGCGCCGCGCTCCCGCCGACGGCGTTGGCCCAGCGACCACCTCACCGGCCGGTCCTTGCCCCCGCCCGTCGGCGGCATCGGCCGCCACGGGGCCCCGTGCGCTCGCGCGCACCGCTCCCATCGGACGGCGCGGCCCTGCCCCGCCGTCCGATGGTCACCGACCGGCCAGATCCTCCACGGAAGAAGTGCAGGTATCCGGCTCCGTGGTCGCACGATCGCCCTCGCGGACGGTTCCGACCGCCCGAGGCCCTACAGAACCGAGAGGAAAGGACCATGAACGAGTTCCTGGTCGAGCTCACCACGACCGTGCCCGAGGGCACGGACACCACCGAGGTCAGCCGGCGCCGCGCCGACGAGGCCGTCCGGGCGAAGGAGCTCGCCGCCGCGGGACACCTGGTCCGGCTGTGGCGCCCGGTGGGCGAGCTCCGCAGCATAGGAGTGTGGCGCGCCGACGACGAGGCGGATCTGCGCGAGAAGGTCCTAGGCACCCTGCCCCTGTGGCCCTGGATGACCGCGGTGGTCACCGCCGTACAGCCGCACCCCAACGACCCGGGCGCAAACGGCTGGACCTCCTGATCCAGCTCGACCCGCCGCCCGCGCGATGCCGGTGGCCCGGGCGGTGGACATGTTCCACGAGCGAGGCAACGCTCACCATCGGGTGCCCCAGCGCGGCCCCTTCGCGAGACGAGAACCCTGA
The DNA here is from genome assembly GCF_053598315.1 of Streptomyces sp. NPDC001153. Classification (NCBI taxonomy): domain Bacteria; kingdom Bacillati; phylum Actinomycetota; class Actinomycetes; order Kitasatosporales; family Streptomycetaceae; genus Streptomyces; species Streptomyces sp. NPDC001153. The sequence goes on along the minus strand of NZ_JBSFJZ010000011.1, from coordinate 63,195 downwards.
TGAACAACACGGCAGCGCAGGAAGCGATCCTGTGTGGCGTCATGGACCGATGGAAGTCCGCGGTCGATGCACATGAACCGCGGCAGGTCGCCGCGTGTTTCACCGAGGACGCCATCTTCCAGGGACTCCATCCCTACACCGTCGGCCGCCCGGGAGTCGCCGAGTACTACGATTCCCAGCCTCTCGGCTTGGCGGCGGACTACCGGGTACTGGAAACACGGCAGTTGGCCGAGGACATCCTGCTCGGCTACCTGGGCGTCGACTTCTCCTTCACCGACCGGCCAACCCTCAAGGTCACCCTCAGCGTGGTCCTCAGGCGTGTCGCCGACCAGTGGCACATCGCTCACTACCAGGTGTCGAAACTGGATTGACGAGCCCTTAGGGAGCGGCAGTCCGGCCTTTGCCGGCGGACTCGGGCCCGCTCCCGCGCCCCGGAGCATGGCGCCGGCCGAGAACTTCACAGGCGCGACGCGCCTGGCGACCCTCACCGTGCGCCGGAACGGCGCACTCGCCCGGGTGACAGCGGCGTGCACCCGGACCCGTTTCCTTCCACCTGGTAGGCGAGAGCTCCCACCGCAGGTGGCAGGCATGCGGCGCCACGACCGGGCAAGTGCCGCCATGGAACATTGTCGACCGGTCGACTAGTTTCACCGAAGCAGGCCTCGAGAAACCGGCCCCCACCCTCACTGGAGAGAACCACCATGAACACTCCTGACCAGAAGGTCGCCGTCATCACCGGCGCGTCGCAGGGCATCGGCGCCGGTCTGGTGGACGCCTACCGCAAGCTCGGCTACGCCGTCGTCGCCACCTCCCGCGGCATCGCCGCCTCGCAGGATCCGAACGTCCTCACCGTTCAGGGCGACATCGCCGACCCTGCCACCGCCGAACGCGTCATCGCCGCCGGGCTCGACCGCTTCGGCCGTATGGACACCCTGGTCAATAACGCGGGCGTCTTCGTCGCCAAGCCGTTCACCGAGTACACGCAGCAGGACTACGACGCGGTCACCGGTGTCAACCTGACCGGGTTCTTCCGCATCACCCAGCTCGCCGTCGAGCAGATGGTCCGCCAGGGAGGCGGGCACGTCGTCCAGATCACCACCAGCCTGGTCGACCACGCCAATTCCGCGGTCCCCTCGGTGCTGGCCTCCCTGACCAAGGGCGGCCTGCAGTCCGCCACCAAGGCGCTGGCCATCGAATACGCCACCCGGGGCGTCCGCAGCAACGCCGTCGCACTCGGCGTCATCAAGACGCCCATGCACTCCGAGGACGACCACGGTGCGCTCGCCGCACTGCATCCGGTCGGCCGGATGGGCGAGATCAGCGACATCGTCGACGCGGTCGTCTACCTCGAGAACGCCCCCTTCGCCACCGGAGAGATCCTCCATGTCGACGGCGGCCAGAGCGCCGGCCACTGACGGCGGACGCCTGCCCCAAGGGGCCTGCCCGGGCGCCGCGCCTGGCACCCGGGGCGCCCGCGTCATCACACAGGAGTTCTCATGAGCAAAACCTTCCTCATCACAGGCGTCAGCACGGGCCTGGGGCGCGCCTTCGCCCGCGAGGCGCTGGCGGCAGGTCACCAGGTCGTCGGCACGGTCCGCATGCCGGACCGGATTCCCGAGTTCGAGGCCCTGGCTCCGGGCCACGCCACGGGGATGCTGCTGGACGTCACGGACGAGCACGCGGTGACCGCCGTGGTCGACCGGATCGAACGAGAGGTTGATCCGATCGATGTGCTGATCAGCAATGCCGGCTACGGAGTCGAAGGGACCGTTGAGGAATCCTCGATGGACGACCTGCGCCGTCAGTTCGACGTCAATGTCCACGGGACGGTGGCGGTCATCAAGGCCGTCCTTCCCTTCATGCGGCGCCGCCGCCGCGGACACATCGTCACCCTGTCGTCCATGGCGGGCCTCACCGCGCTGCCCGGAGTCGCCTTCTACGGCGCCAGCAAGTTCGCCGTCGAGGGCATTTCCGCCTCCCTGGCCCAAGAAGTGGCCCCGTTCGGTATCCACGTCACCTCTCTCGCTCTCGGCTCGTTCCGCACGGACTGGGCAGGACGCTCCATGATCCGCGTCCCGCGGACCATCCCCGACTACGACACCGTCTTCGACCCCATCCGCGCCGCCCGCAAGGCCAAGGACGGCAACCAGGCCGGTGACCCCGCCCGCGCCGCCAAGGCCCTCATGACAGTGCTGGACGCCGAGGATCCTCCCGTGCACCTGGTGCTCGGCAGCGACGCGCTGCGCCTGATCCAGCAAGGTCGGCAACAGCTCCAGAACGACGTCGATGTCTGGGCGCCTCTGTCGGCCTCCACCGACTACCGGGCCGACGACACCATCACAGGACCCCGAACATGACCAACGCCCCCGCGCCCCTGCCCGTCGACTTCTGGTTCGATCCCGTCTGCCCGTGGACCTGGCTGACCTCCCGCTGGATGCTGGACGTCCGCGCGAGCCGGCCGATCGGCATCACATGGCACGTCATGAGCCTGGCCGTCCTCAACGAGGCCCGCCTCGACCAACTGCCGGAGCACATCCGAGAACTCATGGACCGGGCCTGGGCGCCTGTCCGCGTTCTGACAGCCGCGCAGACGGCCTTCGGCTCCGAGGCACTGGAGCCCCTTTACACCGCGCTCGGTACGCGCTACCACCTCGAGCAGCAACCGAAAACCCGCGCCACCATCGAGGCCGCCCTCCGCGAGGTCGGGCTGCCCGTCCGCCTCGCCGACGCCGGTGACTCCCCCGCCCACGACGAGGCGCTGCGCCAGTCGCACGGCGCGGGCATCGCCCTCGTGGGTTCCGAGGTCGGCAGTCCCGTCGTCGCCGTACCGGGCCCGCACGCTCCGTCGGGCAAGGTGGCCTTCTTCGGCCCCGTCGTCACACCGGCGCCCAAGGGTGAGGAGGCGGCACGCCTGTGGGACGGCATCCTCGCTGTCGCCGCCACGCCCGGCTTCTACGAGATCAAGCGCGGTCGCACCGTCGGCCCGCTCTTCGACTGAGAAGCCAATCCACTCAGCGGTCAACGGACTTGTTCTCCCGCCGACCCCCGAGAATGATCAGAGGGCCGTTTCGAGTCTCCTCTGAAACGGCCCTCTGACCTGCGACTACGAAGCTGTCTTCGAGTCGGGACGACAGGATTTGAACCTGCGACCCCTTGACCCCCAGTCAAGTGCGCTACCAAGCTGCGCCACGTCCCGTTGCCGTTTGACCTGGGGTTTCCCCGGTCGAAACGCGCAGGGAAACAATACCGCACTCCGCTCGGTGGTCGCGCACCGATTTCCCGGTTGACCTCAAGCTTGCTTGAGGTTGCACGATCGTCGACATGACGATCACAGCGGACGAGAACCGCAGGTACGGCTACGACGACCTGCCCGGCCTGATGAGTCTGATGACCGGCGACGAGAAGCACGGCCCGGCGGCCACTTCCACGCTCGACGTGCTGTGGGTGCTCTACGACCGGGTGCTCCGGGTGACGCCGGAGCGTCGGGACGATGCGCTCCGGGACCGGTTCCTGCTGAGCAAGGGGCACGGGCCCATGGCGTACTACGCCGTGCTGGCCGCGAAGGGGTTCGTGCCCGTGGACTGGCTGCCCGGGTTCGGGTCGTACGACTCCCCGCTCGGGCATCACCCGGACCGGGTGCTGGTGCCGGGCGCCGAGATCGGCAGCGGCTCACTCGGGCACGGGCTGCCGATCGCGGTGGGCAGCGCGCTGGGCCTGCGGGCACAGGCGCTGCACGATCCGGCGGTCTGGGTGCTGATCGGGGACGCCGAGCTGGACGAGGGCAGCAACCACGAGGCGATCGCCTTCGCCGGGCCCGCCGGACTGGAGCGGCTGCACACGATCGTGGTCGACAACTCCTCCGCCAGCCATGCCCTGCCCGGCGGGATCGCCGCCCGGTTCGAGGCGGCGGGCTGGTCGGCGGTGACCGTCGACGGACGCGATCACGAGGCGCTGTACGCCGCGTTCACCGCGCCGCACCCCGGGCGGCCGCACGTGGTCGTGGCCCGCGTCGAGCCGAAGAACGCCTGACCTTCACCGCTCCTTGGAAAGGGCTCAGCTTCATGGACACCATGCGTGACCGTTTCGCCCCCGTCGTCTCCCGGCTGCTGGACGAGGACCCGCGCGTCGCGGTGGTCCTCGCCGAGATCGGCAAGGACGGCTTCCGCGAGGTCATGGCCCGGCATCCCGACCGGGTCATCAACGTCGGCATCCGCGAGCAGCTGCTGGTCGGAACGGCGGCGGGGCTGGCGCTGACCGGACTGCGCCCCGTGGTGCACACCTTCGCCAGCTTCCTCGTGGAGCGGCCGTTCGAGCAGGTCAAGCTGGATCTCGGGCACCAGAACACCGGGGCGGTGCTGGTGAGCGCGGCCGCCTCCTTCGACTGGCCGGCCGGCGGCTACACGCACATGGCACCCGGCGACGTGGCGCTCCTCGACACGCTGGACGGCTGGACCGTGCACGTGCCCGGACACCCGGACGAGGCCGAGACACTGCTGCAGCACGCGGTCGCCGCGGGCGACGACAAGGTGTACGTACGGCTGTCCGTGCAGGCCAACCGGCAGGGACGGCCGATCGACGGCAAGCACGTCGTCACCGTCCGCGAGGGCCGCCGGGGCGTGGTCCTCGCCGTGGGACCGGTGCTGGACTCGGTCCTCGCCGCCACGGAGGGCCTGGATGTGACCGTCCTGTACGCGACGACCGTACGGCCCTTCGACGCGGCCGGTCTGCGCCGGGCCACGGAGGCGGCGGGCACCGACGTCGTCCTGGTCGAGCCGTATCTCGCCGGCACCTCGACGACCGCGGTGAGCGAGGCCCTCGCCGACGTGCCGCACCGGGTCCTGGGCCTCGGCGTCGGCCGCCGCGAGCTGCGCCGCTACGGGACGATCGAGGAGCACACCGCCGCGCACGGGCTGGACCCGGCGAGCCTGCGGGAGCGGATCTGGCGGTTCGTGGCGCCCGCCCGCCGGGCCGGTTGAGCGCCGTGCTCGGCTGCGGGGATGCGTGGGGGCTGATCGCGCCCACGCGGCGGAGGCGCACATTGGTACAGCCCCGCGCCCCTGGCGCCGGCAAGCGACCCCACCCCCGGCCGGCAGCAGCACAGGGCACACCTGCGCACGCCTGTGGTCAGTGCGCGGGCGTGCTGGTGTCGGCGCGGGCCAGATTCCGTATCGCGGGAACCGCGAGCAGGGCCATGGCCACCGCCAGGCCGGCCCCGGCGGAGACCAGCAGGACATGCCCGGCGCCGAGCGCACCGGCCGCCGGGCCCGCCAGCGCCTGGCCGACCGGCATCATGGCGAGCGAGCCGGCGACGTCGTAGGCGTGGACGCGGTTGAGGACGTCCGGCGGGACCTGGGTCTGCACGCTGGTCGCCCACATCACGCCCCAGAACGACATCCCGGCGCCCGCCACGGCCGCTCCCGTCGCCATCGCCGGCACGCCGAGGCCCGCGCCGACGGCCGCGGGGAAGCCGAAGAAGGCGAACAGGGAGAGCGCGCCCGCGCGGAGCATACGGCGGGGCCGCAGCCGGAGGGCGAGCAGCCCGCCGACGACCGTGCCTGCGCCGAGGGCGGAGTTGACCAGGCCGTAGGCGCGCGGGCCGTGCCGCTGGACGACCTCCGTGGCGACGAGGGGGACGGTCGGGCCCCAGACGGCGATCATGTACAGGCACCAGATGGCGATCACGCCCCACAGCCAGGTCCGGGATCTGAACTCCCGCCAGCCCTGGACCAGATCGGCCCGGAAGGCACGCATCCCGCGGCCGGTGGCGGCACGGGCGCCCTCGGGGAGCGGGGGCAGCCGGAGCAGCAGCAGGCACAGGGCGCTCATGGCGTAGGTGGCGGCGTGCGCGGCGAACACCGCGCCGGGCGAGGCGAAGCCGACCAGGAGACCGGCGACGGCCGGGCCGGCGAGCTGGGCGGCGGACTCGGCGACACGGACCGCGCCGTTGGCGCCCTGGATGTCGGCGGCCAGCCGGGGCACCGTACTGGCCACGCCCGGCTGGAACACCGCTCCCGCCACGCCGTTGACGAAACCGATCGCACAGATCTGCCACAGCACGACATGCCCGGCGAAGAACAGGCCCGCGGCGAGGGACTGGGTGACGAGCCGGACGAGGTCGGCGCCGATCATCAGCCTGCGGGTGCTGAACCGGTCGGCGATGACCCCGCCGAAGACGACGAGCCCGGCGAACGCCGCCGCCGTCGAGGCCATGGCGAGGCCGACCGCGCCCGCGCCGTACCCGTGTTCCAGCAGGCCGGCGGCGAGGGCCACGGGCAGCATGGTGTCGCCGAGGCGGGCGACGGCCCGGGCCACGAAGAACAGCGCGAAGTCCCGGGACCAGACGGGCCGCCGGCCGGCCCGGGCTCGCTGTGCCCCCCGCGTGGTCGTGTCGTGCCGTGAGTCCGTTCCCGTCATCGCGGATGCTCCCTCCCCGCCGCCCCCGCGGTACCGTGCCCCGTCCGCACCGCGCGGGATCATGCCACGCCGGGCCGGTCCGCACGGGTGTTTTCACTCCCCGGACGGCAGCCCCAACTCGGGGTGGGCGTCGAGGAGTCGGGGCGGTGCGGCCTGCCGCCAGGAGTCGGCGAGGATGTCGCGCAGCTCCTCCTCGTCCTCCAGCGCGGCGAGTCTCGCTCTGACCCAGGCGAACTGCGCCTCGTGGTCGGCGATCCAGAACTTCTCCGGCTCGGCCAGCACCAGTTCGTCGCGCTCCTCCTTGGGGCAGCGCACGGCGATGGACGTCTCGTCCTCGGGCAGGGTCGCGAACATCTTCCCGGCCACCCGGAACGTGGGCATGCTCCAGGCGACCTTCTCCGTGGTGTCCGGCAGGGACAGGGCGATACGGCGTACGTCTTCGGCATCCGGCATGCAACGCACCGTAGCGCCTGCCACTGACAGTCACCCGGTCGGCGGCTCCAGCCGCTTGTAGTACAAGGTCGTCGGGCGCAGCTCGCCGCCGGGACTCTCCGCGTAGTCGGGGATGACACCGGTCCGGGTCCAGCCGGCCGAGCGGTAGAGGTGCTCGGCGGGGCTGCCGGTCTCGGTGTCGAGACGGAGCAGGGTGACGCCGGCGTTTCACCAGTTCCGCTCGGTGGCGGCTGTTCGGCTTGTCGGGGTGGACCAGGTTCACGGTGCCCGTCGGCCGGCCGGTGCCGTCGAGTGCCGCCCAGACGGCGAGCCGGCCCGCCGCCGTCGCCTCGGCCCGCTCCCGCCACCAGGTGGTGGCCTCCTCATGCGTGAGCCCCGCAAGGAAGCCGACCGAGGCGCCACCGGCCACGGTGTCGGTCAGCAGTGCCGCCAACTCCCCGGAATGCTGCCGTACGTGCGCGGCGCTCCAGCGCTCCACCCTCACGGCCGCACCACCGCCGGCACATACCGTGCCTGGACGGGGCCGGCGCACCGGAACCGGGTGGGGCCGAAGACGCGCATCCGCACGCAGTCTCCGGGGTCCAGGTGGTGGACCTGCTCCCCGTCGGTCACCTCCACGGTGCCGTCGAGCACCCACAGGTGCTGTTCCAGGCCGGTCACGGGCGGGCGGTCGCAGGCGATGTCGGCACCGGTACGAGCCGGCCCTCGACCAGTTCGCCGCGGAGACCGGCGTGCGGCGGAGACACGGACCACCGGACGAATCCGGAGCCGCGGTTCTCCCAGACCTGCTGGTCGGCGGCTCGGACCAGCGGCCCGGGTGCCGCCTCGGACTCGCTGAGCAGCTGGGACATGGTGCGACCGTGGACATGGCAGAGCCGGTTCAGCGGGGCGGGTGGTCGAGCCCGCCGCGCGCATGACCTCCCGGACCGCGTCGGGCCGATGGCCGGCTCCCTACGCCCGGGCCGCCTCCCGCAGGGCGTCCAGCACCGGGCGGATCAGCGGATGTCCCTCGGCGCCGCGCCGTACGGCGGCGAAGACGCGGCGGGTCGGAGCCACACCGTCGACGGGGCGGACGACGACGCCGGTGAGGTCCATGCCGTTCAGCGCGGAGCGCGGTACGAGGGCCACGCCGGCGTCGGCCGAGGCCAGGGCGACGACCGCGCGGAAGTCGTCGGAGGAGTGCTCCAGGCGGGGCTGGAAGCCGGCGTTCTCGCAGGCGAGGACGACCACGTCGTGGCAGGGGTTGCCGGGGTACGGGCCGATCCAGGGGTCCTTGGCCAGCTCGGCGAGGCGGACCTCGGCGGCGTCCGCGAGGCGGTGGCCGACGGGTACGACCGCGTCGAACGGCTCGGCGTAGAGCGAGACATGGGTGAGCCGGGGGTCGTCGGCGGGCGGGGCGCCCCGGTACTCCACGGCCACGGCCACGTCGACCTGCCGGTCCAGCACCATGGGCAGGCTGGCGTCGCCCTCGGCGTCCTGGACGCGGATGCGAATGCCGGGCGCGGTGTGCGCGAGCCGGGCCACGGCCGGGGCCACGACCTGGGCGATGCCGGTCGCGAAGGCCGCCACGGTGACCGTGCCCGCCTCGCCCGAGCTGTAGGCGGCCAGCTCCGCCTCGGCCCGCTCCAGCTGGGCGAGGACCGCGTTGGTGTGGCTGAGCAGGATCTCGCCCGCCGGGGTGAGCCGTACGCCCTTGGCGCTGCGCTCGACCAGGCGGTGGCCGGTCTCCTGCTCCAGGGCCGTGAGCTGCTGGGACACGGCGGACGGTGTGAGGTACAGCGCGGCGGCTGCCGCGGTGACCGTGCGGTGGTCGGCCACCGCACGGAGGATGTGGAGCCGCCGTGCCTCGATCATGCCGTCAATTATCGCAAGGCGTCCGCCCTGCTCAGGCCTCCAGTTCGGCGCGGGCGGCCACGAAGGCGTCGACCGCGCGGTTGACGTCGTCCGTGGAGTGCGCGGCGGACAGCTGGACGCGGATGCGGGCCTGGCCCTGCGGGACGACCGGGTAGGAGAAGCCGATCACGTACACACCGCGCTCCAGCAGCAGCTCGGCCATGCGGCCCGCCTTCGACGCGTCGCCGATCATCACGGGGGCGATGGCGTGGTCACCGGGGAGGATGTCGAAGCCCTCCTCGGTCATGCGGCGGCGGAACAGGGCGGTGTTCTCACCCAGCCGGACCCGCAGGTCGTCGGCGGACTCCAGCAGGTCGAGGACCTTCAGGGAGGCGGCGGCGATCACCGGGGCCAGGGTGTTGGAGAACAGGTACGGGCGCGAGCGCTGGCGCAGCAGGGCGACGATCTCGGCACGGGCGGCGACATAACCGCCGGAGGCGCCGCCGAGGGCCTTGCCCAGGGTGCCGGTGATGATGTCGACGCGGTCCATGACGCCGTGCAGTTCGGGGGTGCCGCGGCCGGTGGGGCCGACGAAACCGACGGCGTGCGAGTCGTCGACCATGACCATCGCGTCGTAGCGGTCGGCGAGGTCGCAGATCTCGCGCAGCGGGGCCACATAGCCGTCCATGGAGAACACGCCGTCGGTGACGATCAGCCGGCGCCGCGCCTCGGACGCCTCCTTGAGCTTCGCCTCCAGGTCGGCGAGGTCGCGGTTGGCGTAGCGGTAGCGGCGGGCCTTGGACAGGCGGATGCCGTCGATGATGGAGGCGTGGTTGAGCGCGTCGGAGATCACCGCGTCCTCCTCGCCGAGCAGGGTCTCGAAGACGCCGCCGTTGGCATCGAAGCAGGAGGAGTACAGGATCGTGTCCTCCTGGCCGAGGAACGCGGAGAGACGGGCCTCCAGTTCCTTGTGCACCTCCTGGGTGCCGCAGATGAAGCGGACGGAGGCCATGCCGTAGCCCCAGCGGTCCAGCGCGGCGTGGGCGGCGGCGATCACCTCGGGGTGGTCGGCGAGACCGAGGTAATTGTTGGCGCAGAAGTTGAGGACCTCGCCGGGGCGGCCGCCGGCGGTGACGTCGACGGTCGCGGACTGCGGGGTGCCGATGACCCGCTCGGGCTTGTGCAGGCCGGCGGCGCGGATCTCGTCGAGGGTGGCACGCAGGTCGTCGCGGACGGAGTCGAACATGGGGAAGCTCTCCTGAAGGTGCTTGCGGATGGCGGGAGTTACGCGGTCCAGTCGAGGATGACCTTGCCGCCCTTGCCGCTCGCGGCGTCGGCGAAGGCCGCCTCGAAGTCCCGGTAGCCGTAGCGGCCGGTGATCACGGGGGCGAGGTCCAGGCCGCCCTCCAGCAGGACGGACATCGCGTACCAGGTCTCGAACATCTCGCGGCCGTAGATGCCCTTGATCGTGATCATCGAGGTGACGATCCGGGCCCAGTCGACCGGGAACTCCTGGGCCGGCAGGCCGAGCATGGCGATACGGCCGCCGTGCGTCATGTTGGCGATCATGTCCCGCATGGCCTCCGGGCGGCCGGACATCTCCAGGCCGATGTCGAAGCCCTCGCGCAGGGCCAGCTCCCGCTGCCCGTCGGCGATGGAGGTCTCCGCGACGTTCAGGGCGAGGCTCACGCCGATCTTGCGGGCCAGCTCCAGGCGCTCCTCGCTGACGTCGGTGATGACGACGTTCCGGGCGCCCGCGTGGCGGGCCACGGCGGCGGCCATCAGGCCGATCGGTCCGGCGCCGGTGATCAGCACATCCTCGCCGACCAGCGGGAAGGACAGCGCGGTGTGCACGGCGTTGCCGAACGGGTCGAAGATCGCGGCGACGTCGAGGTCGACGGGGACGCGGTGAACCCAGACATTGCTCGCGGGCAGGGCGACGTACTCCGCGAAGGCACCGTCCCGGCCGACGCCGAGGCCGACCGTGGCCCGGCACAGGTGACGGCGGCCCGCCAGGCAGTTGCGGCACTTGCCGCACACCAGATGGCCCTCGCCGCTGACGCGGTCGCCGATGCGGATGTCGGTCACGTCCCGGCCGGTCTCGACGACCTGCCCGACGAACTCGTGGCCGAGCACGAGCGGGGTGCGGATCGCCTGCTGCGCCCAGCCGTCCCAGGCCCGGATGTGCAGGTCGGTGCCGCAGATACCGGTCCGCATGACCTTGATCAGTACGTCACCCGGGCCGATCTCGGGCTCCGGGACGTCCGTCAGCCAGAGCCCGGGCTCCGCCTTCTCCTTGACCAGCGCCTTCACGCGTGCGGCTCCTGTGGGTGAGATCCCGGACCTCGGGCATACCGAAGGAGCCCGCACCGGGTCAGAGGGGTGGAATCACCCTGCAATCTGCCGTATGCGCGGGCCGCGGGTCCATCGAGCTTTTCTTAACCGCCGCCTCAGCTTTCCTTCACGCCCCAGGTGCCGGCGGCGAAGGGACGCCCTGGCCCGTCACAGGGGCAACCCGTCCTCGGCGCTCCGTTCGAGGCGTACGACGAGATCGGCGGCCAGCGCCTTGATGGTCTCCAGGCCCGAGCGGCCCCAGGCCCGGGGCGCGGTGTCGGCCGCGCACACCGTGCCGAGCGCCATGCCGGAGCTGTCGATCAGCGGGGCGCCGAGATACGAGCGGATGCCGTACTCGTCCACGACGGGGTTACCGGCGAACCGCGGATAGTCGCGGACGTCCTCGAGCACCAGCGCCTTGCGGCGGACCACCACATGGGGGCAGAAGCCGTGCTCGCGCGGCAGGACCCGGCCGAGCTCCGGCCTGCTGCCGTCCTCCCTCGGCGGCGGGACGGCGGGGACGCACAGGCCGGCGAAGAACTGGTGGCCCTCGCCGACGAAGTTGACCATGGCATACGGCGCGCCGGTGAGCCGGGCGAGATGGTCCGCGAAGGCGTCCAGCGCCGGATCGGGACGGTTCACCAGGCCGAGCAGACGCAGTCGGTGGACGCGGGCGGGGGCCTCCTTGTCCTCGGGGGTGAGGAGCAGACCCCGGACCGGCCGGGGCGGCTCGTAGGTCATGACCGGGCTCCTGGCCGTACTGCTGGCCGGCCTGCGGCGCTGTGGGTGTACCTCATATAGGAACTCCGTGGGCGGTAGGGCGTAATCACATGTGGGCGCCATGGCTCGGCGCGGTCGCCGGAGCGTGGGCGAGGAGGTGGCGTACGAGGGTGAGCAGGGTCTGCACGCCGGAGCTGGAGATCCGGGCGTCGCAGCGGACGACGGGGATCCGGGGGTCGAGGTCGATGGCGGCACGCACCTCCTCCGGGTCGTAGCGGTAGCCGCCGTCGAACTCGTTGATGGCGACGATGAATCCGAGCCCGCGTTCCTCGAAGAAGTCCACGGCCGCGAAGCAGTCCTGGAGCCGGCGGGTGTCGGCGAGGATCACCGCGCCGAGCGCGCCCTCGGACAGCTCGTCCCACATGAACCAGAACCGCTCCTGCCCCGGTGTGCCAAACAGGTACAGCACATGGTCCGGATCGAGGGTGATCCGGCCGAAGTCCATGGCGACCGTGGTCTCCATCTTGTTCTCGACGCCGTCGAGACTGTCCGTGCCGACACTGACCGTGGTGAGCAGCTCCTCCGTGCTGAGCGGCGCGATCTCGCTGACCGCGCCCACGAAGGTCGTCTTGCCGACTCCGAACCCGCCCGCCACCAGGATCTTCAGCGCGGTCGGGAACGGGTCAGAGCTGTCGTCGTAGTCCATCGAGCACTGCCTCCAGCAGAGACCGGTCAGTGGGTGTGTGGTGGAAGGCGGGGGGCTTGGTGGTCAGGGCGCCGCAGTCGACGAGGTCCGAGAGCAGCACCTTGGTGACCACCGCGGGCAGTTTCAGGTGCGCGGCTACCTCGGCGACCGAGACGGGGGCCCGGCTCAGGTCGAGCGCCTGGGCGTGCTCGGGGCCGAGGTAGCCGAGCGGGGTGACGCCGGTGGCCATCACCTGGGACATCAGGTCCAGGGCGATGCTGGGCTCGGTACGTCCGTTGCTGACCGTGAACGGGCGCACCAGCCGTCCGGCCGCGTCGTCCAGCCAGGGCCCGTCGCCGGCTGCGGCCACGCTCAAGGCCTCGTCGCCGTGGGTTCGACGGCGTGCTGCCGGGGCGCGGTCACCAGGTAGGGGCGGACGCTCTTGACGAGCATCGCCATCTCGTAGCCGAGCACCGCGGCGTCGGCCTCGCGGCCCGCGAGCACGGCGAGACACGTGCCGGAGCCGGCGGTGGTGACGAACAGCAGGGTCGAGTCGAGCTCGACGACGACCTGGCGGACCTCTCCGCCGTCGCCGAACCGGATGCCCGCGCTGCGGCCGAGGGAGTACAGGCCGGAGGCCAGGGCAGCCATGTGGTCGGCACTGTCGATGTCGAGGCCGTGCACGGACTTCACCAGCCCGTCGCAGGACAGGAGCACCGCGCTGGTGGTGTGCGGTACGCGCTGCACAAGGCCGCTCAGCAGCCAGTCGAGGTCGGATGCGTGGGCAGTCGGCGCATCGCTCGCCATGGTGGATCGACTCCTTGGGGTACGAAGGTCGTGGGAGCGCTGGGGGTTGGGGGTGCGTGGTCGTGGTGATGGGGGGTGGGTACGGTGCGGGCGTCAGCCGGCCGGGGCGCTCCCGTCGGGCCGGCCGGCGCCACGGGCACCGTCGGATGCGGGCGCGTGGGTGCGCCCCTGGGATATGGGGGTGGGGTCCGTGTGGTCGGAGCCCATGTGGTCCGCACTCGGGTGGTCTGAGCCCATGTGGTCGGGCCGGACGCCCGGTGGGTCGGTGAACTCCCGTACAGCGGGCCAGAAATGATGGTCCGTCATGGGTGAGGCGTGGGCGCTGTCCATGTGAGTGGAGTCCATGTGGGCGGGCTCCATGTGGGCCGACTCCATGTGGGCTGAATCCAGGCGCGGGGACTCCCTGGGGACGGACTCCATGCGCGCGGCCTCGATGTGGGCCGCGCCCGTGTGAGCGGGCTCCATGGGGGCTGAGCCCATATGCGCGGAGTCCATGGACGCCGAGTCCAGGTGCCCGGTGTCCAGGCCGGTGGGCTCCTGCCTCTCCATGTGCTGCTGGGCCTCGGCTAGTCCGATCCCGCGCTGGAAGGCCGCCATCAGCCCCGGGTCGTGGCCGGGGACGGTGTCGCCGTCCTGGCGGGGCGCGGGGCCGCCGCGCAGTTGGGGGACGATGTGCTCCTGGGCCCGGCGGCGGGGCAGTTGGGGCTTGTTCATGGTGCCGCGCACGGTGTCGGTGCGCGGCGTGGGCAGGACACCCGCGTGCGCCTCGACGGCCGCCCGGTCCCCGGCGCTGATGCCGGGCAGGGCCTCGGCGGGGGTGGGCCGGTCCGGCCGGGCTCCCCGCACGGGAAGCGGCGCGAGGCCACCTCCGTTCCGTCCGCCGTCACCGCTGTCCGCACCACGTCGCACCGGGCCGCTCTCGGCGCCCCGCAGCCCGCCCCCGCGCTGGGCGTGCCGTCGCCGCCCGGTCACCTGAGCCTGCCCGACGCCGGAGCCGTCCTGGCCCCCCGGGACCACGGCACCTCCCCCGGCTACGGCCCCCGAGTCGGCCGGCGCCTCGGCCCCCGCCCCGGCACCGCCCCGCGCGGGGCTCACGCCCGCGCCCCGCACTCCCGGCGCAGGCGCGGGCACGGGCGTGGGCGCGGGCATGGACTCCCGCATCTGCCCCGCCTCGTGCGCCCCGTGCTCCTGCCCGGTTCCCTGGCCCTGGGCCCGGCCCTGGCCATGTCCGCCGACCTGCCCCGGAAGCCGTACCTGCGGCGACGCACCGGTGTCCGCCCCGGCCGCACCGGCCGCCCCGGGTGCCGTACCCAACAGAGCCTGCGGGACGACGAGTACAGCCTGGACACCGCCGTAGATGTTGGTCTGCAGCCGCACATGGATGCCGTGCCGCCGGGCGAGCTGGGAGACGACGTAGAGGCCGATGCGGCCGTCGGCCAGCAGGCTGGCGACGTTGACCTGGTCGGGGTCGGCGAGCAGGGCGTTCATCCGGTTCTGCTCACCGACGGGCATGCCGAGCCCGCGGTCCTCGACCTCCACGGCGAGCCCGGAGGTGACGAGGTTGGCGCGCAGCAGGACCTGGGTCTGCGGGGCGGAGAACACCGAGGCGTTCTCGATGAGTTCGGCGAGCAGATGGATGACGTCGGCGACGGCGTGGCCGCGCAGTTCGCCGTCGATCGGCGGCACCAGCTTGACCCGGGAGTACTGCTCGACCTCGGCGATGGCGGAACGCAGCACCTCGGTCATGCTGACCGGGTTGCTCCACTGGCGCCGGGAGACGGCGCCGCCGAGCACGGCGAGGTTCTCGGCGTGTCGCCGGATGCGGGTGGCCAGGTGGTCCACGTGGAACAGGCCCTTGAGCAGTTCGGGGTCCTCGATCTCGTTCTCCAGGTCGTCGAGGATCGAGATCTCCCGGTGCACGAGGGACTGAAGCCGGCGCGCGAGGTTGACGAAGACCTCCAGCTTCTGCTCGCTGCCCGCCTGGCTCGAGAGCTGGGCGGCGCGCACGACGGCGGTGACGGCGCCGTCGTGCGCGCGGGCCAGGTCGGCGGCGAGCAGTTCGAAGTCGTCTGCGTCCTCGGGCGGCCGGCGGCGCGGCGTGCGCTGCGGCGGGGCCTCCCCCTGGCGCAGCGCGTCGACCAGGGCGTGCAGGTCGGCCTCGCCGCGTGCGGCGGTACGGCGCAGCGCGTCGACGCGGTCGGAGACCGAGCGGGCGGCCCGGTCGGCGGCCACGGCGGCGATGAGGATGCCGGCGACGGTCACGGCGACCGCTCCGGCGAGTACGGCCCAGAGCGTGGGGCCGGTGCGGGCGCCGGTGGAGCGGATGCTGAAGAGGACCGCGGCGGAGGCGCTCAGTGCGACCGCGAGGGGCGGCAGGACGGCGAGCCGCATGAGCTGGGGCCGTATGTGCGTCTCGGGCAGTGCGGGAGCGGGTCGGGCGACCGGTCTCCCGTGCCGTCCGCCCTCTCGGCGGTCGGCACGGGTGACCGGTGCTCGCTGGTCAGACATCTGCGTCCTCGTACTGGTCCGTCGGGCTGCCATCCGGCCACTGACAGTAGTCGCCTCCCCCTCATGTGCGGGGGGCAGTTGACAAAGTCCCGCAGGATTGGTCCCACTCTGGTATGACGCCTCGTACGACAGACCGATTACCCGGTCGTATACGGGATCTGGACGCGAAGGACATCGATACGACTCGCGCAGAACCGGTCACGCCGACGTGATCATCTTCTGGACATTCCGTACGTCCGCCGACCTGACCCGCCATGAGACACCCGGGCAAATTGCTACGGAGAGTATCCGCTTTGGCCTTGGCTGGGACGCGGGGATGTACGTCGGATATACGCCGTACGTGTCCTTTGTACATACGCGTCTTTGCACATATGTGCGGGCCTCAGAGTGCGGTCAGGCAGACCTGCACGAGACCGGCGTCGACGTCCAGGATGATGTTCTCCATCTCCGCCCACGGCGGATGGAAGCGCGTGCCCCACTCCACGGTGAACCCGAGGATCCTGCCGCTCGCCGCGTTGGTGAAGCTCCGGGAGTAGGCGTAGTCGTCGCTGGTCCCGCAGGTCGGATACAGGTGGAAGCCGGTCTTCGGGGTGTAGGTACGGCCACGCACGCCGTGCAGTGCGGCGCAGAACTGCTCGGCGAGCACGATGGAGTCGTCGGCGTCGGACTTCGGGATGTACTCCGCGTATGCGTCGCCGCTCAACCCGCGCCGACCGTCGAAGGCCGGGTTGTCGAAGCGCTGGTCCGTGAACTGGGACTGGTTCTCGTCGTCCCCCCAGTTGGTCAGCATGTCCTCGGAGTAGCTGTGCACGTCGACGAACCAGCGGGTGCGCGGGTAGGTGTCGAGCAGCCACTTGACGTTGCGCGTCTCGGGTTCCGAGAAGGCGTGCGGGCCCTGGTAGACGAGGTCGGCCGGGTCGGCCGAGACCTGCACCGGGGCGTTCGGGTCGAAGGCCTTGGCGAAGTCGAAGAGGAAGTCGTAGTTGCGGTTGATGTCCACGCCGATACGGGCCGGGTCGCCGCCCGAGTGCGCCCGATCGCGGTTCTTGCGCCACATCGGCGCGACGGTCTGGCTGTAGAGCCGGCCGTCCGGATTGACCAGCGGGAAGACGACGAGGTCCAGCCCGTCCAGGATGCCGCGCACCTGGTCCCTGGTGAAACTCGTCCCGCCGTAGCCGAGACCGGTGCCGGTGGCGTGGGCCTCCAGCAGATCGGCCGCGAGGTGGACGAGGATCTCGCAACTGCCCCACTCCCGGGCGTGCACGCCGCCGATCAGTACGACGCAGTCCTTCGATCCGGCGGGGGCGGAGCCGATCCGCAGGGCGTGGCAGCTCCGGCCCTCGACCGAGGTCTCGGGCAGGGCAAGGCGTTCGCTCGTGGACGGGTAGGCGGTGGCCAGGCTTGCCAGGGCGGACTCGACCTCGGTGATGTTCAGATACGTCATGGCGTCCTCCTAGGCGTCCGTCACCTTGACGGCCAGCCCGCGGGGCACGGCGTCGGCGGCGGCGAACCGGTCGCCTTCGCCGACCTCGGCCTGCCGGGCGTGTCCGGCGGCGGTGGCGTCCTCGACGATCGTGACGGAGACACCCTCGCGTTCGAGGGCTTCGGCCTGTTCGGCCGTCACATAGGCGTCGATGGTGACCCGGCCGTCGTCGGACCGGTGGGGACGGCCTCCGACATCGGGGCGGGCGTCGCGCAGCAGGGCGCGCAGGGTGTCGGCGTCCCGGGCGGTGACGCGCACGCGGAGGATGGGCTGAGCAGTGGTGGACATGACGGCTTCTTCCGGCGCCGTCGGGGCTGCCTGGGCCGCGCCGGCGGCGCGAGTGGTACGGACGAAGAGCGCGCACAGTTCGACAGGTCTGTAAGCATATGCCCGATGTGTACGTCGTATCCTCAGCGTGCGCCGCCGCCGTAGAAGGCGTCAAGCGGAGGCTCGGGCAGGCGGCCGAGGAGGATGTCCAGGCCGGTCATCAGCTCCTGCTCGTCGTCGTAGTCGCCGAAGCGCGGGACGAGGGCGCGCAATCGCGGATACTCGGCGGCGGACAGCCGGTGCAGGCCCAGGCGCAGCATGACGTCCGGCTCGTCGGGATCGTCCACGACCTGACGCTTGTCCACGAGGAGGCAGCCGAGGGTCCAGGCCACGAAGGTGCGGTAGACCGTCAGCGCGGTGGCGTCGTCGAATCCGGCGCGGGCGAGGACGGCGAGCATGTGCTCGGTCAGCTGGAGCCAGGCCCTCGGACGCCGGGCCACGGGCACGCTGAGCGGGCGGGTGGCGACCACGGGCAGGATCTCGGGATGCGCGTGCACGACGCGGGCGAACGCCCGGGCCACACGGCGCAGTTCGGCCCGCCAGGGCGGTTCGGCCGGTACGGCGCCGGCGTCGGCGAGGGGCTCCCGCGCCGACGTGCGCAGCCATTGGTTGACCTCTTCGAAGAACGCCTCGACCAACCCGTCGAGCAGGCCTTCCTTTCCGTCGGCGTACCGGTAGATCGCCATCGGCTCCACGCCCAGGTCGGCCGCCAGGCGGCGCATGGTCAGGGCCGCGAGCCCGTCACGGTCGACGAGGGCGACAGCCGCGCCGAGCACCAGCGGGCGACTGAGGCGTCCCCGCCTCTCGGGGTTGTCCCGCTGAGCCATGGCCGCACTCCGGATACGACGTATATTTCGTTTTTAATTGTACGTTTTATCCGTA
Source organism: Streptomyces sp. NPDC001153 (assembly GCF_053598315.1). Taxonomy (NCBI): domain Bacteria; kingdom Bacillati; phylum Actinomycetota; class Actinomycetes; order Kitasatosporales; family Streptomycetaceae; genus Streptomyces; species Streptomyces sp. NPDC001153. Next base: position 44,749 of record NZ_JBSFJZ010000011.1, on the reverse strand, counting down.
TCCTGAGCACGCTTCAGGGACGGCCACAGGGCGTCGGAAAACTCAGCGGCGTCATCTCCGGGCGGGTGGTTCCGCCACGAACGCGCCGACCGAGCGCCAGGTGCGCCGCAGCTCCCCCGACACCCCGCGCCACCAGGCCTCCGCCGGGAGCTTGCCCGCCGGTTCGAAGGGCTCGCCCGGGCGGGGCAGGGCCACCGCCTGGCCGGCCTCCTCGGCCGCCTCCTTCGTCCACTCGCCCGGCTCGGCCCAGGGATGCGGGGCAAGGTTGAAGGTGCCCCAGTGGATCGGCAGCAGCGCGCCGTGCGGCGCTCCGCCCTGCAGGTCGAGGTGGGCGCGCAGGCCCTCCTCGGGGGTCATGTGGATGTCCGGCCAGAACTCGCTGTACGCGCCGATCTGGATCATCGTGGCGTCGAACGGGCCGTGGTCCGCGCCGATGTCCTTGAAGCCGTCGAAGTAGCCCGTGTCACCGCTGTGGTAGATCCGGTGCTCCTCGCCGGCGACGGCCCAGGACGCCCAGAGGGTGTGCTGGGTGTTGCGCAGGCCGCGGCCGCAGAAGTGGCGGGCGGGCGTCGCGGTGAGGGTGAGGCCGCCGACCGGTGTCGACTCGTGCCAGTCCAGCTCGCGCAGGCGGTCCGCGGAGACGCCCCAGTGCTCGAGGTGGGCACCGACGCCGAGCGGCACGGCGAACACGGTGTCCGTGCCGGCCAGCGCCTTGATGGTGGGCAGGTCCAGGTGGTCGTAGTGGTCGTGCGAGATGACGACCACGTCGACCTCGCCGAGCGCGGCCAGCGGCAGCGGCACGGGGTGCAGCCGTCTGGGGCCGGCGAAGGGGAACGGAGAGCAGCGCTCGCCCCAGACGGGGTCGAACAGGACCCGGTGGCCGTCGATCTCCGCGAGCACGCTGGAGTGGCCCATCCAGGTCAGCCGCAGTCCGGTGGCGGGCGGCTTGGCCAGGTCGGCGAAGGTGGTGGGATGCACCGGGACGGTGCCCTTCGGGGCACGCAGCGGCCGGGTTTCCTTGTCGAGGAACACCTTCGCGAGGTCCAGCGTGGAGCCGGAGGGCCGGGTGCGCGCGGTGCCGCCCGGGTTCTGGAAGACGCCGTCCTTGAAGTGGGGGGAGCGGCGGATGCGTGCCAGGCGCTCACCGCCCGGTTCCGCGCCGAAGGCTGCGGGCCGCAGCGCGCGGGGCCCCGGGCTCGAGGAACGCAGTCCGGTCACGGTACCTCCCGGTGGAGTGGGTGAGCTCCCCATTATGGGCGGCCCCTACGACAGCCCGGTCCTGGCGGGGGTACCCCTGCGTGCCCGGCGGCACACTACTGAACCTCCGTTCAGCCCGTTGACAGGGCACGCACCGGCTCCGGATACTGACTCACTATTCAGTAGAGCTCTGCTACGGCGCCTTCGCCGACCACCGTCCGCGGCCGCCTTGGAGGCACCGTGTCCGCCCTCCCCACCGGGTTCATGCTGCCGGAGGAGTACGGCACGCTCGTACGCGTCGATCTCGATCGGGACCGGATGTACGCGGGCACGGCGGACGGGCACGCGCGCGTACCCGCGGTTGGCACGCACACGCGCGTGGCCGACCAGGTGGCCGCCCTGCGCGCGGTGCCGGCGGCCGACGCCGTCATCACCTCCGACAGCGCCCAGTGCTGCTGCTACGGCGCCCTCTCCCCACCTGCCCGCCGCACCGGGCGCCAAGGTCGCCGAGCCGACGGCCGTTGCCCATAGTGGTCTTCGACAACGGCGGCTACGGCGAGGTCCGCGACGAGATGCGGGCGCGCGGCGACGCGCCGACCGCGGTGGGCCTCGTGCCGGCCGACCTGCCCGCCCCGGCCCGCGCCTACGGAGGACACGGCACGCGCGCGTACGACCCGGCCGCACTGGCGCGCGCCGTCACCGAGGCCCTCGACCGGCTCTGCTCCACCCTGATCACCGTCCCCGAGGAGACCCCATGACCGCCCCCGCTCCCCTCATGTCGCTCGTCTGGACCGACCACGTCACCGGCCGCCAGGGCTTCCTGGTGGTGGACCGGCTGGTTCGCGGCGTGGCCAGCGGCGGGCTGCGGATGCGCCCCGGCTGCACCCTTCAGGAGGTGACGGGGCTCGCCCGCGGCATGACGATGAAGGAGGCCCTGCACTACGACCCCGAGGCCCGGTATGTGCCGCTCGGCGGTGCCAAGGGCGGCATCGACTGCGATCCCCAGGATCCGGGGGCGTACGGGCTGCTGGTGCGCTATCTGCGCGCCATGCGGCCGTACATCGAGAGTCTCTGGACCACCGGCGAGGACCTCGGCCTCACCCAGGACCTGGTCGACCGCGCGGCGGCCGAGGCGGGTCTGGTCTCCTCCATCCAGGCCGTGTACCCGCTGCTGGACGACGAGGCGGCGGCCCGCGAACGGCTCGCGGACGCCTTCGCGGTCGAGGTGGACGGCATCGGCCTGGACGAGCTGGCGGGCGGCTGCGGGGTCGCCGAGTCGGTGCTCGCGGCGCTGGACCGGGCGGGCGTGCCGTACGCGGGCGCCCGGGTGGCGGTGCAGGGGCTCGGCACGATGGGCGGGGCCACCGCGCGGTTCCTCGCCCGCGCGGGCCTGACGGTGGTGGCGGTCGCCGACATCAAGGGCACGATCGCCAACCCCGCGGGGCTGGATGTCGAGGCCCTGCTGGCCGCGCGGGACGCCTACGGCACCGTCGACCGCCGTGTGCTGCGCCCCGGCGACCGCGAACTGCCCGGCGACGCCTGGCTGTCCGCCGACGTGGAGGTGCTGGTGCCGGCAGCGGTGTCATACGCCATCGACACCGCCGACCAGGACCGGATCCGCGCCCGCTGGATCGTGGAGGCCGCCAACATGCCCGTGCTGCCGGAGGCGGAGGAGCTGCTGGCCGCGCGCGGGGTCACCGTGCTGCCGGATGTGGTGGTCAACTCCGGTACCAACGCCTGGTGGTGGTGGACCCTGTTCGGCGACATCGGCGCGGACGCCGAGGTGGCCTTCGCGCACATCCGGCGGTCGATGCGCGCTCTGATCGGGCTGATGCTCGCGCGCGCGGAGGCCGACGGCACGACTCCGCGTGCGGCCGCCCACGCGCTGGTGACCGACCGGCTGCCGGTGATCGCGGACCGCTTCGGGTGGTACCGGTGAGCGCGCCGCGGTTCGAGCACGGCTTGGCGGAGGGGAACCAGCCCCCTTCGGCGCCGCCCTTGGCAACGGACTAGGGTGACCGCGTGGCGAGAGTGCGGTTGAGCGTGGCCGAGCGGCGGGAGGAGCTGCTGCGGGCCGCCATCGGGCAGATCGAGGTGCGGGGCGTGGCGGCGGTCAGGATCGCCGACGTGGCCGCGGCGCTCGGGGTGAGCAACGCGCTGGTGCTGTACCACTTCTCGACGAAGGAGAAGCTGGTCGCCGCCGCGTTCGCCTACGCGGCCGAGGACGACCTCGCGCATCTGCGCAAGCTGCTGGGCCGGCGGACGTCCGCGCTGCGCCGGCTGCGGGCCGCGGTGCGCTGGTACGCGCCGACCGGGCAGGCCAAGGGCTGGCGGCTGTGGATCGAGGGCTGGGCCGTGGCCCTGCGCGAGCCGGCCCTGCGGGAGGTCACCCGGGACCTGGACAAGCAGTGGAAGGCGGCGATCGCCGAGGTCATCGCCGAGGGCGTGGCGGGGGGCGAGTTCGCCTGCGCCGACCCGGCCGGCGCCGCGCCGCGGCTGACCGCGCTGCTGGACGGGCTCGCGGTCCAGCTGACGTCGTACCCGGGAGCGGTGCCGCGGGCACGCGCGCAGGAATGGGTCGACGACGCGCTCGCACGCGAACTGGGCCTGGAGCGAGCCGCACTGACGGAACGTTAGATCTCTGGGGGCAGGCGGGTGCCCGTGTGGTTCGGGATCCGCCCAGGCCCCCGCCCGGACGACGGACACCCCCACGCCGCGCGAGTCCGGTAACGCGGAACCACGCCCGTGCACAACCGTGCCCCGCGCCGCAGGCTGTGCGGGGCGGGGCACGTCGGTGCTGGTCACGCCACCGAGGCGATGCGCATCTTGATGTCGTCGGGCGACAGGGTGCCCTTCGCGGTCACATGGTCGCCGGAGGACTCCCCGCGCAGTCGGCGGCCGATCCACGGCACCAGGTACTCGCGGGCCCAGTGGACGTCGTCACGGCGGATCTCCAGGGTGCCCCGGGGCGGCTGCGGCGGCCACGGCTGCTCCGGGTCGGCCGGGATCTCCAGACCGAGGGCCTGACCGGCGCGCAGCGCCACGCGCGTGTGCCCCTCGGGCGAGAGGTGCAGGCGGTCGCTGTCCCAGGCCCTGCGGTCCTGCACGGACTTCAGGGACCACAGGTCGAGCACGGGGCATCCGTACCGGTCGGCGATGGCGCGGACGTGCCCGTTGTACGTGGCGATCTTGCCGCGCAGATGCTTGAGCAGGGGGACGCCACGGGTGTCGAAGCCGGTGGTCACCATCACCGTGCCGGCCGCCTCGGCCAGCTGGGCCACCGCCCGTTCGAAGCGTTCGGCCACCTCGTCCGGGTCGGTGCCGGGGCGGATGATGTCGTTGCCACCCGCGCAGAAGGAGACGAGGTCCGGGGCCAGTTCGACGGCCTTCGGGAGCTGGTCCTCCATGATCTGGTCGAGCAGCTTCCCGCGTACCGCGAGATTGGTGTACTCGAAATCGCCCTCGGGCTGCCGATCTGCGAGCAGGACCGCGAACCGGTCGGCCCATCCCACGAACGCCCCGTCGGGCCCCGGGTCGCCGACGCCCTCGGTGAAGCTGTCCCCCACCGCCACGTACGACCCGATCACTGATCTGTTGTCATTCTTCGAATCGTCTGCCACGTCGGACCATGATTCACCTTCACATGTGACCTACGCGACCGTAAGGAGGGGTTGACGAACGGTGAGATGTGACACTCTTAAATAATTTGCCAATCCAGGAATGCGGCTGATCCGGGACGCGTTGACCACGTGACGAACCGGTGGCCGTCAGATGCGGCGCAGCCGGAGAATCGTCGCGTCCAGGTCGCCCTTGAGCCCGGTGCGCAGCCCGTGGTGCAGCAGGACGGCCCCCCGGTGTACTTCGCCCGTTTCGTGGCATGCGTACGACGCCGTCGGGTCGAGTCCGCGCAGGCGCAGCGCGGGTACGGGCTCGCCGTAGCTCTGCGCCTGCAGCCAGGCGAGGACGGTCGTCTCCTCCCCCAGGACGTACTGGACGGCGCTCAGACCGCCGGCCGGGGGCCGCAGCCGGTACAGCTCGCCGTGCTGGACGACCGGGCGGATCCGTTTGTAGAGCTGGACCCACTGCCGGGCCTCGGCCAGCTCCTGGTCGGTCCACTCGGTGAGGTCGCCGCCGACTCCGAGGACGCCCGCCATGGCGCTGACGAACCGGAACCGCAGGGAGCTGACGCGGCCGTTGAGCTGGGTGTTCGGGCTGTCGGTGACCCAGGCGGCCATGACCCGGGCGGGGTGGATCTGGCTGAAGCCGTGCTGGATGGCGAGCCGGTCCAGCGGGTCGGTGTTGTCGGAGGTCCACACCTGGTCGGTACGGCTCAGCACTCCCAGGTCGATCCGGCCGCCACCGCCCGAGCAGGATTCGAAGGCGACCCGCGGGTGGGCGGCGCGCAGCCGGTCCAGCAGGGCGTACAGGGCGCGGACGTGGTCCACCCAGAGGCGCTGCGGATAGGGCTCGCCGGGCCAGCCGGCGTCGGTGAAGCAGCGGTTGAAGTCCCACTTCACATAGTCGATCGGCGCGCTGGAGAGGAGGGTGTCCAGCTGCTCCCAGAGGTACTCCTGGACGTCCTCGCGGGCGAGGTTGAGGACGAGCTGGTTGCGCAGTTCCGTCCGCTTGCGCCCCGTTTGGTACTGCACCCAGTCGGGGTGAGCGCGGTACAGGTCGCTGTCCGGGTTGACCATCTCCGGCTCGACCCAGATGCCGAACTGCATGCCGAGGCCGTGCACCTGGTCGGCGAGGGGCTTCAGGCCGTGCGGGAAGCGGTCGGGGTTGGGCGTCCAGTCGCCGAGTCCCGCGCGGTCGCTGGTGCGGGCGCCGAACCAGCCGTCGTCCACGACGAACAGCTCCACACCGATCGCGGCGGCCCGGCGGGCGAGCGCGAGCTGCTGCTCCTCGGAGATGTCGAAGTTCGTCGCCTCCCAGGAGTTGAACAGCACCGGCCGGTCCCGTCCGGCGTCCGGGATGACGTACGCGCGCTGGTAGGCGTGCCAGGTGCGGCTCGCGCCGCCGAAGCCGCCGTCGCTCCACAGTCCGGCGAAGACGGGAGTGGTGTACGACTCCCCCGGTTCGAGGAGGAGCAGGCCCGAGTCGTCGTAGCCGGCGCCGCCGGTGATCTGCACGCGCGCGTCCGGGAGTTGGGCGACCGCGATACGCCAGGAGCCGGACCAGCCGAGCGCGCAGCCGTAGACCTCGCCGTGCTCCTCGGTGGCGTCGGTGTCGAGCGCGACCCAGGGCAGGTGCTGGTGGCCCGTGTGGCCGCGGCGGCTGCCGATGACCTTCTCGCCGTAGGTGAGCGGGGCGGTGGTGAGCAGGGACTCGGCGGCCCAGCGGCCGTGCAGCTGGGACAGCCGCCAGCCGTCGCGGTCGGGCAGGGTCCAGGTGGCCGCGTCGGCGCGCAGCAGCTCCACGCGCGCGTGCGTGTCGTTCGCCACGGTGACCCAGCGCTCGACGACATCGCCGCGCATCCGGTAGTGCAGGGTGACGGCGAGGCCGTCGTCGTCGAAGCGCAGCCGCAGCGCGTCGCCCTCCGTGTCGTACGACACGAAACGCCACTCGGTGCCGCGGCGCTCGTCGGTGCGCACGGACAGGGCGGGGCGGACGAAGCGTGGGCCGCCTTCGACGGGGTACTCCTCGCGGCCGTCGAGCGGGGACTCGAAGGGCCAGTAGCCGGGCAGCGGGTCCTCGGCCAGGGCCTCCGCGTCCGGGAGCGCGATGCGTGGCCCCCAGTGCAGGTGGAGCAGCTCCTGGGCGTCGGTGAGACGCAGGGCATAGCTGCTGGTGGGCCCCGACAGGAGCCAGGTACGACCGTCTTCGGCGATGTCCACCACGTAAGACCTCACAGGTGCCAACAGATCCGCTCAAGTGCCAACATCATCAGGCGGCGGAGCCCCTGGTGACAATGGCTGTGGACAACTCCTTGCCCGAGGAAACCGATGTCGTATCGTCGACGAAGTGCCCGCCGACGAGTCGCGACGGCGGGGCCCGACCGGGAGGAGCCCCCGTGACGCAGCAGGTCCCGTCGACCGAGCCGGAGCTGGCCGGCGTGCGCAATTTCCGTGACGTGGGCGGGCTGCCGACCACGGACGGACGGCGGGTGCGGCACGGCGTGCTGTACCGCAGCGGGCATCTGGCGCACGCGACCGAGGACGACACCGCCTTCCTCGCCTCCCTGGGCCTGCACACGATCTTCGACTTCCGCAACGCGGCCGACCAGAAGCTCGAGGGCCCGGATGTCGAGCTGCCCGGCGTGCGGAACGTGAACCTGCCGCTGAGCGACCCGGCGGACGGCGCCGAGTTCTGGAAGATGGTCCGCGACGGCGACCTCGACCAGCTGCGCGGCATCCTGGCCGACGGCAAGGGCGCGGCCCGGATGATCGCCTCGTACCGGTCGATCGTCGCGGAGCGCACCACCGAGCACTCCCGGGTGCTGCGCGCCCTCGCCGAGGACAGCGTGCCCGCCCTGATGCACTGCGCCGCGGGCAAGGACCGCGCGGGCATCTCCATAGCCGTGACGCTGCTCGCGCTCGGCGTGGAGCGCGAGGCGATCGTCGCCGACTACCTGGAGTCCAACGCCAAGCACCGGCGCTACAAGGTCCGCCGCAACGGCAGCGTGGACACCGCGTACACCCCTGAGATCATGGAGCTGCTCAGCCCGCTCTTCGACGCCCGTGCCGAGTACCTCGAGGCGGCGTTCGAGACCATCGAGGTGACCTGGGGCGGGGTGGACACCTACCTGAACCAGGGCCTCGGCCTCACCCCGGCGTCCCTCGAGGTGCTGCGCGAGCGCCTGCTGGACTGAACGACGTGCGGCACGCGCGTGTGCCGGACCGACCCGAGGCGGCCGCGCCGCGTCCGTCCACCCTGCACCTGGTGGACCTGCTCGCTGGGACCGACGGCATCCCTCCGGGGCGGGTGGGCGGTCAGCTGGGGGCCTGCCGTGCGTCCCCGCATGACTCCACGCGGCCCGGCCGGGTTCAGTTCTTCGCCCCCAACGCGAACAGCAGGAAGAGGAACGCGGCCAGGAGATGGCCGACGGCGATGTAGATGATCAGGCGGATCCACAGCGAGCGGGGGAACTTCGTCTCGAGGTCTCTCATGGCAGCTCTCCGGTCAGCGGGCCCAGGCACAGCGTGGCCGTGGGGCTCTGCAGCAGGGTGTGGACGAACAGCAGCTCGACGCCGTCGTGATCCACGGCGGCGAGGCGGTGCGGGGTGAGGGAGTCGAAGTGCGCGCTGTCGCCGGGGGCGAGCAGGTGCGCGGTGTCCCCGAGGCGCAGCCGCAGCCGGCCCCTGAGGACGTAGAGCCACTCCTCGCCGGGGTGGACGCGCACGATGTCGCCCTGCGAGCCGTACGGCACCCGTACGCGCAGGGCCTGCATGCCGCGGCCCGGCGCCCCGGCCTGGAAGTAGGTCCAGCCGCCCGCCCGGGTCGGCTCCATGTCCCCGGCCCGCACGATCGCGTCCCGGTCGGCGACCGTCTCGCCGAGGAGTTCGGAAACGGTCGTACCGTAGATACGGGCGAGGGCCAGCAGCATCGGCAGCGACGGCTGCCGCCGGCCGGTCTCCAGCCGGGACAGATGGGCCGGTGAGAGCCCGGCGGCACGGGCCGCGGACTCCAGGGTGAGGCCGGCGCGCCGGCGCAGTGCCCGCAATTGCGGCGCGACGGCGGACAGGTCGTCGTCGCCCGGGCCCGCCGGTGGGCCGGCGTCTGAGGCGTTCATGCTTCCATTCAGCCCCAGCCTTGCCTGATGGGCAAAATTTCTTGCCTCTGAGGCAAAGAGCGACGCCTCACCCGCCCGCGGCCTGCCCCTGCTACGCTCCCCTCAGGACTTGAACGCGTTCAAAAATGGGGGTCGCATCATGGCCGCATCCAGCTCGTCCCACCCGACCGACTCGCCCGCCGGCGCGCTCGCTCCTCTCGCCCTCTTCTGCGGGATCATCGCCGCCGCGAGCGCCTGGCCCACCCTCACGTTCGTCCTGTTCCCCTGGTCGCTCCTCGCGGGCGGCTTCGCCGTGACCTTCGGCGCCATGGCCGTCCACTACGCCGCGTGCGGCATCGGCCGACTGTGGACCGCCGTCACGGCGACGGTCCTGGGCGCCGTCGGACTCGCGGACCTCTTCCTCCTCTTCGTCGTGCTGCCGGGCTAGGCGCAGGTCAGCGGCCCGCCACCGCCTGCTTGACGAGTGTCTTGCCGAAGTCCCACATCAGGCCGCCGCCGCTGTGGGCGTCGTCCATCACCGCGCTGAAGGCGTCCACGAACCGCTCGACGTCCGCCTCGTCGATGATCAGCGGCGGGATCAGCTTGATCACCTCCAGGTGGTCGCCGGAGACCTGGGTGAGGATCCGGTGCCGCTGCAGCAGCGGTACGACGACCATCTGGGCGAACAGGCCCTTGCGGGCGGCCTGGAGCATGGTCCAGCGGCTGCGCAGCTTCAGCGAGGAGGGCCTGCCGAACTCGATGCCGATCATCAGGCCCCGGCCGCGGACATCGGCGAGCAGCTCGTAGGTGTCGATCATCGCGGTCAGCCGGGACTTCAGCAGCTCGCCCGTCTTGCGCACGCCCGCGACGATCTGCTCGTTCTCCATGACCGACAGCACGGCGAGTCCGCAGGCCATCGCCTGGGCGTTGGATCCGAAGCTCGCCGAGTGGACCAGCACGCGGTCCATGGACGAGTAGACCTTCTTGAAGATCCAGTCCCGGCCCAGCGTGGCACCGACCGGGACGTATCCGCCCGACAGGGCCTTGGCCACGCAGACCAGGTCGGGTTCGACGCCGTCCTCGTGCTGGTAGGCGTAGAAGTCGCCGGTGCGGCCGAGGCCGGTCTGCACCTCGTCGGCGATGAGCAGCGCCTTGTGCCGGTGCAGCAGCTCCTGGGCGGCGCGCAGGTAGCCGGGCGGGGCCTCGTGCACCCCCTTGCCCTGGATCGGCTCCACGATCAGGGCGGCCACGTCGCCCTTCATCAGCTCCCGTGCCAGGGTGTCCAGGTCGCCGAGCGGTACGGCGGTGTCGGGCAGCAGCGGGGCGAAGCCGTCGCGGAAGCCGCTCTCGCCGTTGACCGACAGGGAGCCGGTGGTCAGTCCGTGGAAGGCGTGGTCGCAGTAGAGGACGCGCGGTTTGCCGGTGGCGTACCGGGCGAACTTCAGGGCCGTCTCGACGGCCTCCGTGCCGCTGTTGCCGAAGAACACCCGGTCCAGGTGCGGGCTGTGGGCGAGGAGACGTTCGGCGAGCAGACCGGGCAGCGGCTGGCAGTCGAACCGGGTGAGGTCGGCCAGGTCCAGGTCGAGCACGTCGTGCAGCGCCTTGCGGACGACCGGGTGGTGGCGGCCGAGGCCCATCACCCCGAACCCGGCGAGCATGTCGAGGTGGTCGTTGCCCTCGGCGTCGAAGAAGTGGGCGCCCTCGGCCCGCTCGTAGACCTTGTCGAAGCCGATGGTGTGCAGCATGCGCGGGAGCTGCGGGTTGAGGTGCTTCGTGTGCAGCTCGTAGCGTTCGGCTCCGCGCTCGGCGAGCAGGGCGCCGAGGTCGAACTCCGTGCTCATTCACTCTCCTTGGCTGTGCCGCCCGCGTCCTTGACGGCCAGGCTCCCACTGATCCGCCCGGCGATCTCGACGGGCGTGAGACCGATGTCGGCCAGTACCTCGCCGCGCTTGGCGTGCGCGAGGAACTGTTCCGGGATGCCGAACCGCCGTACCGGCACGTCCACGTCGGCGTCGCCGAGCGCCAGCGCCACGGCCGAACCGACGCCCGCGGCACGGCTGTTGTCCTCCACCACGGCCACCAGCCGGTGCTCGGCGGCGAGGCCCGGCAGCGAGGGGTCGACGGGCTTGACCCAACGGGGGTCCACCACCGTGCAGTTGACGCCGCGCGCCTGCAACAGGTCGGCGGCCTGCAGGCACACCGAGGCCATCACGCCGACGGCCACCAGCAGCACCTCGGGGCGTTCGGCGCGGTGCAGGACGTCCATGCCGCCCACCCGGTCGACCGCCGGGATGTCCGGGCCGACCGACTCCTTCGGGAAGCGCACCAGCGTGGGCGCGTCGTCCACGGCGACGGCCTCGCGCAGCTGGGCGCGCAGCTGGCCCGCGTCGCGCGGGGCGGCGATCCTCAGGCCGGGGACGACCTGGAGGACCGACATGTCCCACATGCCGTTGTGGGAGGCCCCGTCGACGCCGGTGACGCCGGCGCGGTCCAGGACGAAGGTGACCCCGCAGCGGTGCAGGGCGACGTCCATGAGCAGCTGGTCGAAGGCACGGTTGAGGAAGGTGGCATAGACGGCGACGACCGGGTGCAGTCCGCCGGTGGCGAGCCCGGCCGCGGAGACGGCCGCGTGCTGCTCGGCGATGCCCACGTCCCACACGCGGTCGGGGAAGCGCTCGGCGAACCGGCCGAGGCCGACCGGGTGCAGCATGGCCGCGGTGATCGCGACGACGTCGTCCCGTTCCTCGCCGATCTTCACGATCTCGTCGCCGAACACCGAGGTCCAGGAGGGGCCGTTGGACGGTGCGAGGGGCTCGCAGGTCAGCGGGTCCATCACGCCGACGGTGTGGAAGTGGTCCTCCTCGTGGTTGAGGGCGGGCTCGTAGCCGCGGCCCTTCTCGGTGAGGCAGTGGACCAGGACCGGGCCGTGGAAGCGTTTCGCCCGGCGCAGCGCCGACTCGACGGCCTTGATGTCGTGGCCGTCGATCGGGCCGACGTACTTCAGGCCCAGGTCCTCGAACATGCCCTGCGGGGCGAAGGCGTCCTTGAAGCCCTTCTTAGCGCCGTGCAGGGACTCGTAGAGGGTGGTGCCGACGATCGGGGTGCGCAGCAGTACGTCCTTGCCCCAGGCGAGGACCCTCTCGTAGCTGTCCGTGGTGCGCAGGGTGGCCAGGTGGTTGGCGAGGCCGCCGATGGTCGGGGCGTAGGAGCGTTCGTTGTCGTTGACGACGATGATCAGCGGGCGGTCCTTGGCGGCCGCGATGTTGTTCAGTGCCTCCCAGGCCATGCCGCCGGTCAGCGCGCCGTCGCCGACGACCGCGACCACATGGCCCTTCTCCCCCTGCACCTGGTTGGCCTTGGCGAGGCCGTCGGCCCAGCCGAGCGCGGTGGAGGCGTGACTGTTCTCGATGACGTCGTGCTCGGACTCCTCGCGCGACGGGTAGCCGGACAGTCCCCCTTTGCCGCGCAGCTTCGAAAAATCCTGACGTCCCGTCAGCAGCTTGTGTACGTAGGACTGGTGGCCGGTGTCCCACAGGATGCGGTCGACCGGCGACTCGAAGACCCGGTGGAGCGCGACGGTCAGTTCCACCACCCCCAGATTGGGCCCGAGGTGACCGCCGGTCCTCGATACCGCTTGCACCAGGAACTCGCGTATTTCTCGGGACAGTTCACCGAGTTCCACCTCGGACAGCGCCTTCAGGTCGCGTGGTGTCCGGATGGTCTCCAGAATGGTCACGCTGGGCCCCCTCTCGGTCCGTGCCGTGCCGTGCTCAACTCATTCGTCTGCGGGGCTCGTCCGCTCGGCGAGCTTCATGGCCTCCTCGATGAGGGTCTCCACGATCTTCGATTCGGGTACGGTCTTGATGACCTCGCCCTTCACGAAGATCTGCCCCTTTCCGTTGCCTGAGGCAACTCCGAGGTCGGCCTCACGGGCTTCGCCCGGACCGTTCACCACACACCCCATCACCGCGACCCTGAGCGGCACCTCCATGCCGTCCAGCCCCGCCGTGACCTCCTCCGCGAGCTTGTAGACATCGACCTGCGCCCGGCCGCAGGACGGACAGGAGACGATCTCCAGGCGCCGTTGCCTGAGCCCCAGCGACTGGAGGATCTGGATGCCGACTTTGACCTCCTCGGCGGGCGGGGCGCTCAACGACACCCGGATCGTGTCGCCGACACCCCGGCTGAGCAGCGCCCCGAAGGCCACCGCCGACTTGATCGTGCCCTGGAACGCCGGGCCGGCCTCGGTGACCCCCAGGTGCAGCGGGTAGTCGCAGCTCTCGGCGAGCTGCCGGTAGGCCTCGATCATCACGACCGGGTCGTTGTGCTTGACCGAGATCTTGATGTCCCGGAAGTCGTGCTCCTCGAAGAGCGACGCCTCCCACAGCGCCGACTCGACCAGGGCCTCCGGCGTCGCCTTGCCATACTTCTGGAGCAGCCGCCTGTCCAGGGAGCCGGCGTTGACGCCGATCCGGACCGGCGTGCCGTGGTCCCTGGCGGCGCGCGCGATCTCCTTCACCTGGTCGTCGAACTTCTTGATGTTGCCCGGGTTCACCCGGACCGCAGCGCAGCCCGCCTCGATCGCCGCGAAGACGTACTTCGGCTGGAAGTGGATGTCCGCGATCACCGGGATCTGCGACTTGCGGGCGATGGTGGCGAGGGCGTCCGCGTCGTCCTGGGTGGGGCAGGCGACGCGGACGATCTGGCAGCCGGACGCGGTGAGTTCCGCGATCTGCTGCAGGGTGGCGCCGATGTCCGACGTACGGGTCGTCGTCATCGACTGCACCGACACCGGGGCTCCGCCCCCGACCGCCACCGGCCCGACGTGGATCTGCCGCGACTGCCGCCGCGGCGCGACCGGCCGGGCCGGTACCTCGGGGACGCCCAAGGGGACGGCGGTCATCGCGTCAGCCCTGCTTTCCGCTCGTCATCGTCTCGCGCGCGGCCCGCAGGGACTCCTTCAGGGAGCCCATGGTGGCGAGTACGGCGGTCGGCTCGTAGCCGCAGTGCGCCATGCAGTTGGCGCAGCGCGGGTCCTTGCCGCGGCCGTACTTGTCCCAGTCGGTCTCCTCGACGAGTTCGCGGTACGTGGAGACGTATCCGTCGCTCATCAGGTAGCAGGGTCGCTGCCAGCCGAAGAGCGAGTAGCTCGGGATCGCCCAGGCCGTGCAGGGGAAGTCGACCTTGCCCTCCAGGAAGTCCAGGAAGAGCGGGCTCTGGTTGAGCCGCCACTTCTTGCGGTTGCCGCCCGCGAAGGCCTTCTTGAACAGCTCGCGGGTCTGCTGCACACCGAGGAAGTGCTCCTGGTCGGGGGCCTTCTCGTAGGCGTAGGCGGGCGAGAGCATCATCTCGTCCACCTTCAGGTCGTCGTTGAGGTAGTTCAGCACCTCGATGACGGTCTGCGGGGTGTCGGTGTTGAAGAAGGTGGAGTTGGTGGTCACCCGGAAGCCGCGCCGCTTGGCCTCCTTGATGGCCTCGACCGCCTCGTCGAAGGTGCCCTCCTTGGCCACCGAGGCGTCGTGCCGCTCGCGCAGCCCGTCGATGTGCACGGCCCAGGCGAAGTACGGCGAGGGCTTGAACTTGTCCATCTTCTTGCGCATGAGAAGGGCGTTCGTGCACAGGAACACGAACTTCTTCCTGGCGACCAACTGCCGTACGATCTCGTCGATCTGAGGGTGCATCAGCGGCTCGCCGCCGGCGATGGACACCATCGGCGCACCGGATTCCAGCACCGCGCCCACGGCCTGGGCGACGGGCATGCGCTGCTTGAGGACGCCGGCCGGATGCTGGATCTTGCCGCAGCCCTCGCACTTGAGGTTGCACGCGAACAGTGGCTCCAGCTCGACCAGCAGGGCGAACTTGTCCCTCTTCCTGAGCTTCTGTTCGAACAGGTAGGTAGCGACCTTGATTGTCTGGCGCAACGGCATGGCCATCTGGCTCACCTCCGGGGGAGCAGCAAAGAACGGTGCCATTCAAAAAATGCGGGAAGAACGGAACGAAGAACGCGGAAAGCCGATATTCCACCGCGTACCGTGCCGATCCGGACGAGTTCATGTTCGGGAGCGTCCACCACCACCCTGACGGCCGCAACCGGGCGCTCACCGCCCCGGACGGCCGTGAGGAGCGTGGCCGCCGACTCCATGTCGACGGCGATCGCGCCGGTCGCGAGCAGGTCGGACCGCTCATGGCCGCGGACGACGTGGTCGGAACCGGTGAGCGGGCCGGTGTGGACCGTGCGTCCGGGCAGGATGCGCACGAGTTCCTTGACGAGCAGTTCGGTTCCCGCGCAGGCGACGGCGCCGCGCGGGTCCCGGGTCTCCTCGGCGACCACCAGGTCGCCCGGGTGCATGCCGGGGGCGAGCCCGGCGCAGAAGCCGGTGGCCATGACGGCCGCATCGGCCAGCGCCGGGACCGCGAGCTGCCGGGTGACGGAGCGTTCCGCCGCGCGGGGACCCATGCCCGTACGGAGGAAGCTGACCGGCCCGTCCGCCCCGCTCCTGTCCCCGGTGCGCAGGGCGAGGTGCTCGATGCCGAGCGCGCAGGCGATCAGCAGCGGGGGCGGTGCGGGCTGGGTGCTCAAGGTCAGCTCCCCTTCGCCTCGGGCAGCGGTTTCCTGGCGAGGAGGCCGCGCTCGAAGGGGTCGCCGTGCAGGTACCGGCCGAGCGCGGTGAGCGGGAACACCTGCCGGTACAGGTGGTAGTTGATGGAGAAGTCCCAGGGGAAACCGGTGCCGGTGAAGTACGGCTCGTCCCAGGTGCCGTCCTCCCGCTGGGTGTCCGCCAGCCACCGGATACCGCGCTCGACGGCCTTGGAGTCCCGCTCCCCCGCCGCGAGCAGCGCCATCAGCGCCCACGCGGTCTGCGAGGCCGTGGAGGCGCCGCGGCCGCTCCACTCCTTGACGTACTTGTAGGAGCGCAGGTCCTCGCCCCAGCCGCCGTCGTCGTTCTGCACCTTCTCCAGCCAGGCCACGGCCCGCCGGATCGCCGGGTGCGAGGCGGGCAGACCGGCCGCGGTCAGCGCGGGCACCACCGAGCCCGTGCCGTAGATGTAGTTGACGCCCCAGCGGCCGAACCACGAGCCGTCCGGCTCCTGTTCGGCCAGCAGCCAGTCGATGCCGCGCCGGGTGCGGGGGTCGTGGGCGAGTCCTTCGGCGGCGAGCATCTCCACGACGTGCGCCGTGACATCGGCCGACGGCGGGTCGATGACCTCGCCGAAGTCGCAGAACGGCAGCCGGTTCGGGAACGGGCTGGTGTTGTCGACGTCGAAGGCGCCCCACGCGCCGTTCTTCGACTGCATCCCGAGGTTCCAGCGCACCGCGCGCCCGATCGCCCGGTCCATGCGTTCGGGGTCGTGGTGGCGGACCCGGCGCAGCGCGAGGGAGACCTCGGCGGTGTCGTCGATGTCCGGGTAGTTGTCGTTGTGGAACTCGAACGCCCAGCCGCCCGGCGGCAGTTGGGGACGCCGTACGGCCCAGTCGCCGGGCCGGACGATCTCCTCGCCGAGCATCCAGTCCGCCGCCTTGACCAGCTGCGGATGGTCGGCGGGCAGACCCGCGTCGACGAGCGCGATGGTGGCGAGGCAGGTGTCCCACACCGGGGACTGGCAGGCCTCGATCATCCGGGCGCCGTCCTCGCGCCAGACGGCGAAACGATCCAGCGAGGCCAGTCCCTCACGCATCACGGGATGTTCGAGGTCGTAGCCGAGCAGGTGCAGGGCGATGACCGAGTACACGGCCGGGGGCTGGATGCCGCCCCAGCAGCCGTCGTTCTCCTGCCGCTCGATGATCCACCGGGCCGCCGAGTTCATCGCGGCCCTGCGGAGTCTGCGCACGGCGACCTTGCGATAGCCGCGGACCACCTTGTCGAGCCGCTGGAACAGGCCGTCCCAGCTCACCACCGGGGCGAGCGGCTGCGGCGGGTTGGGGTTCGCCGGGTCGGTGTGCAGCTCGTCCAGCGGGAACGGCGCCGGGCGCACCGGGCGCTTGGCGGAGACGACGGTGAGCGGCACGATCGTCTGCCGGGCCCAGCAGCCGAAGTCGTAGATGTTGAGCGGGAACCAGGTGGGGAAGTAGATCAGCTCCGGCGGCAGCTCGGGCAGGTCCTCCCACTTCCACCAGCCGAACAGGGCGAGCCAGATCCGGGTGAAGACACGGGAGGCGGCGATACCGCCGCGCTCACGGATCCAGGCCGACGCCTTCGCCATGTGCGCCTCGTCGGGCGCGTCGCCGGCCAGGCGCAGGGCGACGTAGGCCTCGACGGTGGTGGACAGTTCGCCGGGTCCGCCGTAGAAGGTGGCCCAGGTGCCGTCCTCGCGCTGCTCGCCGCGGATGAACCTCGCGGCGGCCTGCGTGGTCCCCTCGTCACGGATGCCCAGGAACTGGCGGAGCAGGAGGTCCTCGGCGTCCATGGTGACGTTCGTCTCGAGGTCGCCCTTCCACCAGCCCTGGGCGTCCTGCCGCGCGAGCAGGAAGTCGGTGGCGCGCCGGGCGGCGCCTGCGGCGGCTTCTTGTACCCCGGCCGCCTCGGGAGTGGTGATGGTGGTGTCGCTGGCCGCGGCAGCTCGGGACGGCACAGTCGCCCCGGTGCTTCCGTCGGTCGTCGCTGTCATGGCTTCCCCTTCGTGCAGTCGTGCGAAATCGTGCTGCTGTGGGTCCGCCGTCGGCCGGTGTCCTGATGTCGATCCTCGGACACCGGCCGGCGACTACGCGAGGCGTGTTGGGCCGATAGTGATCATCTCTTTCGTACGACGACGAAGTCGGCGAGCGCCGTGAAGGAGTCGCGCACCCGGCCGGGCATGTCGACGGCGTCGAGGGCTTCGATGGCGATGGTGTGCTGACGGCGCGCTTCCTCCGCTGTCCAGTCGCGGCCGCCGGCCTGCTCGATGAGAGCAGCGCGGGCCGCGAACTCCTCCTCGGAGAAGTTCTCGAAGTCGCTGCTCTTGGCGTCCGCGGCGAGGATCTCGCCGAGCTGCTCGGAGGCGGAGCCGCCGGCCGCGAGGGCGGCGACGACCGGCAGGGACTTCTTGCGCTGGCGCAGGTCGCTCCAGGTCTGCTTGCCGGTGGCCTCCGGGTCGCCCCAGATGCCGAGCAGGTCGTCGATGGCCTGGAAGGCGAGGCCGAGGTGGTAGCCGTACCGTTCCAGCGCGTCGGCGGTGGCGTCGTCCGCGCCGCCGAGGACCGCGCCGATGGAGCTGGAGGCGGCGAGCAGCGCGCCGGTCTTGTTGCCCTCCATCTCCAGGCACTCCTCGACGCTGACCCGGTCGCGGTGCTCGTAGGAGATGTCCTGCGCCTGGCCGTCGATCAGGGCGCGGGTGGCGGTGGTGAGCCGGCGGGTGGCGCGGCCGGCCTCGACGGTGCCGAGCTCCAGCAGGATCTCGTTGGCCAGGGCGAACAGGGCGTCGCCGACCAGGATGGCCTGGGCGGGACCGTGCACCTTCCAGACGGTGTCGCGGTGCCGGCGCTGCTCGTCGCCGTCCATCAGGTCGTCGTGGAGCAGCGAGAAGTTGTGGACGAGTTCGACGGCGACGGCGCCGGGGATGCCCACCTCGGGCCCGGCGCCGGTGACCTCTGCGGAGAGCACGGCGAGCGCGGGACGCACGGCCTTGCCGCCGTCGCCGGCGGCCGGGTTGCCGGCGGCGTCGATCCAGCCGAAGTGGTAGGCGGCGACGGTGTCCATGGGTGACGCCAGCCGGTCCACGGCCGCACGCAGGACCGGAGTGGCCAGGGTGCGGCCGCGCTCCAGCAGCGCGGTCACGTCCACCGCGGCCCGTGGGGCGGGCGTCGAGGCCGGGGGCACAGTGGGCACAGTCTCTCCTCTTGTTGCGGTACCGGGGGTGCGGGGACCTGCCGCGAGCTCCTGATCGGGCATCACGCCGCCTCCTCGAACTCGAAGAGGTGGCGGGGACGGGGCCGGCCCAGGGCACTGAGGGCGGCGTCCGCCGCGCTCACTCCACTGCGGACCGCACTCTCCATGGTCGCGGGCCACCCGGTGGCGGTCCACGCTCCGGCCAGGTACAGGCCGGGGGCCTTGGTGCGGGCGCCGGGCCGCAGCCGCCCGACGCCGGGGGTGGGGGCGAACGTGGCCGCGCGCTCCCGGGTTACGAAGAAGTCCTTCACCACGGCGCCCCGGGTACCCGGAATCAGCCGCTCCAGCTCCGGCAGATAGCGCTCGCGGAGTTCGGCGACCGGCAGATCGATCTCTCCGTGCGCGGCCGACTGGGAAAGCGCCAGGTACTGACCCTCGGTCAGCCCGGAGGCGTCGGTGCGGTCGAAGACCCACTGCACGGGCGTGCCGAGGGCCGCGAAGAAGGGGCGCGCGAGCACCTTGCGGTCGTAGACGACATGGACGTTGAGGATCGGCGCGGTGCCGATGTCCAGCAGTTGCCCGGGCGCGTCGAGGGCACCCGGCGGCAGCAGGTCGTGGGCCTCGCGCTGGGGTACGGCGAGGACGAGCGCGTCGGTTTCCAGGTTCTCGCCGGGAACCTGAACGCTCCACGTGCCGTTTTCGTTGGTAGAGACGGAGGTGACGCGTGTACGGACCTCGGTACGGACGCCCGCGGAGTCGAGCGCCTTGCGGGCCAGCCGGTCGTGCAGTTCGCCCAGCGGGACACGGGCCCAGCCGATGTCGGCCGCGCCCGGGTCGGACAGCAGACCGGTCTTGAACACCATCGCGGCGAGCCCCAGCGAGGCGTCGCCCGCGACCGCGTTGAGGGTGGCGACCCCGACCAGGTCCCACAGGGCCTCGACGGCGCGCGCCGACTGGCCGTGCGCGGCCAGCCAGCTGCCGAAGTCCTGGGTGTCCAGGGTCGGATCGGCGAGGTCGAGCCCCTTCAGCGCGAGCGCGGCCCGCCCGACCGCGGCGCGCTCGGCGAGCGAGAGGTGCGGATAGACGGCCAGGCTGCGCCCCAGATGGAGGGGGACGGGCAGCGGGTCGCGCCGCAGCCGGCCGAGCCGCCTGCCCTCGGGCTTGGCGACGTCGACGACGGGCACGTCCAGGCGGTCCTGCAGCGGTGCCAGCGCCGCGCCCTCGATCCGGTCGAGGAACCAGCGGTAGGCGGTGCAGCAGCGCAGGTACACGTGCTGGCCGTTGTCGACGGTCAGTTCGCCGCGCTGGAAGGAGAAGGCGAGGCCGCCCAGCCTGGGCCTGCCTTCGAGCAGCGTGACGCGGACGCCGGCGTCGGCGAGCGCGAGCGCCGCGGTGATCCCGGCGAGCCCGCCACCGACCACGACGGCACTGCGGCCTGCCGCACCCTCTTCTCCCGCGGTGGCGTGCTGCTGTGCGGGGCGTGAGCCGTCGCTCATCGTGCGTCCTTCCATGCGTGGCGAGCGTGCAGGTTGAACGGTGCACGGTCGGCCGTCGCAGTCAGGGACGCCACGCCGCAGCGGAGGGTTGCCTGCCGCATGTCTCCTGGTTCGGTGAGGTCCATCAGGGGCGCCTCCTGACGGAACGCGGGGAGACGTGGCGGGTCACATGCCGGGTGTCCAGACCGGACAGTCCGCGTACGGCGACATAGGCCTTCTCGCGTCCGGGCAGCGAGACCCGGCCGCGCAGCACGGCCTCCGGGTCGCGCTCGATGCGGTCCAGCAGCCGGCGGTAGATGCCGGCCATGGCGGCCACGCAGGCGCCGCTGCGCCGGTCGAGCATGGGGAGCAGCCGGTAGCCCTCGGCGAAAAGGGCGCGGGCCCGACGCACTTCGAAGTGCACGAGGCCCGCGAAGTCGGAGCCCTCCGGTGGCGTCGGCCCGTGGAACCCGGCCGAGCAGCCGAACTTGGCGAGGTCGTCGGCGGGCAGATAGGTACGGCCGCCGGCCGCGTCCTCGCGGACGTCTCTGAGAATGTTGGTGAGCTGCAGGGCGAGGCCGAGGGTGTCCGCGTACTCGGGTGCGCGCTCGGCGCCGCGCGCTCCCGGTTCGGTGCCGAACACGCCGAGCGAGAGCCGGCCGATGGCACCGGCGACACACCGGCAGTAGACCTTCAGGTCGTCCCAGGTCTCGTAGGTCTCGCCGCGTACGTCCATCTGGACGCCGTCGATGAGCTCGTCGAGGCCGCCGAGCGGGACCGGGAAGACGCGCGCGGCATGGGCGAGCGCGACGGCGACCGGATCGGTGTCGTCCTCCTCGACCTGGTCTTCCCGGACCCGGGCGAGCAGCGCCCTGGTGTCCTCGAGCCGCTTCAGCTTCACCTCGTCGGCCAGGTCGCCGTCGCCGATGTCGTCCACGCGCCGGGAGAACGCGTACAGCGCCGACATGGCGCGGCGCTTGGGCGTGGGCAGCAAGCGGATGCCATAGGCGAAGTTGCGTGCCTGCTGCCCGGTGACGGTCTCGCAGTAGCTGTAGGCGGCGAGTACCGGTGCGGACACATGCGACGGAGAATCCACGGTCCGGATCACCCCTCTCCTCGCAGGATCACGCCCGCCTCACGCAGCAACTGGAGCTTGCGGGGTCGGGGCGGGCCGGGAAGGACGTCGTATTCGGCGGCGGCGATCGCCCGGATCGCCGCCCTTCCCCCCGCCACGAACCCCGCGAGCAGCAGCTTCAACCTGCCGTGGACGCTACCCACCAGGGGGGCGCCTTCATTCAGCAGATCGCGGGCGCGTTGTGCTTCGTATGCAACCAGGGCGCGCACCGATGCGCTCGCGGTTTTTGCGCCAAGATCCGTTTCCTGGACGTGAAAGCGCTTCATGTCCGCGGCCGGGAGGTAGATCCGGTCACGGCCGAGGTCCTCGGCGACGTCCTGGAGGTGTTCCACGATCTGCAACGCGGTGCAGATCGCGTCGGAGAGCCGGATCCGCTCGGGGGTCGAGGTGCCGGTGACGGCGAGGACGAGGCGGCCGACGGGGTTGGCGGACAGTTCGCAGTAGGCGCGGAGGTCGTCGTAGGTCTCGTAACGGGTGACGAGCTGGTCCTGGCGGTTGGCGGCGATCAGGCCGAGGAAGGGCTCGGGGGTGAGGGAGCGGCGGCGGACGGTGGGCTGGAGGCGGCGCAGCAGGGGGTGGCGCGGGGTGCCGTCGAAGACGCGGCGCAGGTCGGTCTCGAAGGCGTCGAGAAGGAGCAGGCGGTCCTCGGCCTCGGCCGGCGACACGCCGAGCAGCCGGGCGTCGGTGCCGCCGGGGGCGAGGTCGCCGTCACCGATGTCGTCGACGAGGCGGGCGAAGCCGTAGACGGCCATGAGGTCGGCGCGCCAGGCCCTTGGCAGGAAGAAGGGGGCCACGGGAAAGTTCTCGCTCGTGGCCTTGTCGAGGGTGGCGCGTTCCGGGTCCTGCGCCGTCTCGGTGGCCGTCATCGGACGCTGCCCGGCGCGGGGACGGCACATGCTGCGTTGAGCTGGGGAGTTTCCGTAGCCATTGCCGTCACATCTCCCGTTCTACACTGCCGATCCAATACACACTATTTCGGACACGCCGCCCGGCAATTCGCGGGGTCGCCCTGGTGTGGGGTGTCGCGCATTATCACCCCACTTGCCGCTTTCCGGCACCGGTACAGCTTACGTTGTACAACGCAGCGAGGTTCGTCGGGGTGTCCCGCACATCACAACAACACACCGATTGGCGCCAAGATTCCCCACACCAACCGGAGTTGACGGTTCCTTTGCGGACGCGGGGCCCCGCCGGACGGCTTCCGGCGGGGCCCTGGCCGAAACGGGCTACTTGCCCGTGAACTTCTCGTACTCCTTCAAAACCTCGTCGGTCGGTCCGTCCATGCGCAGCTCCCCCCGCTCCAGCCACAGGACGCGGTTGCAGGTGTCGCGGATGGACTTGTTGTTGTGACTGACCAGAAACACCGTGCCGGCCTCCTTGCGCAGTTCCCGGATGCGTTCCTCTGAGCGCATCTGGAATTTGCGGTCACCCGTCGCCAGCGCTTCGTCGATCATCAGGACGTCGTGATCCTTGGCGGCGGCGATGGAGAACCGGAGCCGGGCGGCCATACCGGAGGAGTACGTGCGCATCGGAAGGGTGATGAAGTCGCCCTTCTCGTTGATCCCCGAGAAGTCGACGATCTCCTGGTAGCGCTCCTTGATCTGCTCCCGGGACATCCCCATGGCGAGACCGCCCAGGATGACGTTCCGCTCACCGGTCAGGTCGTTCATCAGCGCCGCGTTGACGCCGAGCAGCGAGGGCTGGCCGTCGGTGTAGACCTTGCCCTTCTCGGCGGGCAGCAGGCCGGCGATGGCGCGCAGCAGCGTGGACTTGCCCGAGCCGTTGGAGCCGATCAGGCCGATGGCCTCGCCGCGGTAGGCCACGAAGGACACGCCGCGCACCGCGTGCACCTTGCGCACCCCGCGTGCCGCGTCACCGGAACCTCGCTTCAGGATGCGGCTCAGAGCGGCCGTCGCGCTGCCCTTGCCGGACCCGGCGCCGTTGACGCGGTAGACGATGTGCAGGTCGTCCGCGATGACCGTGGGCCGACGCTCCCCGGTGTGCGCCTCGGCGTGCCGCTCGGCGGCGGTCTGCTCAGCCACGGCCGTACCTCTCCTCCGCCTTCCAGAAGTACACGAAGCCGCCGGCGAAGACGACCACGGCCCAGAACAGCGCGATGGCCCACACGTGCGGCGGCAGGTTGGAGGCGCCGTAGCCGTCGATCAGCGCGTAGCGCATCAGGTCCATGTAGATCGCGGCCGGGTTGACCTGGAGCAGCCGGACCGCGATCTCGGAGCGGCCCTCCATGATCTTGCTGATGGAGAACATCACGCCGGAGGTGTACATCCAGGTGCGCAGGATGAACGGCATCAGCTGGGCGAGGTCCGGCGTCCTGGCGCCCATGCGGGCCACGATCAGCGCGAGCCCGGTGTTGAACAGGAACTGCAGCACCAGCACCGGCACGATCAGCAGCCAGGCGAGGCTCGGGTAGCTGCCGAAGCCGATCGCCACGACGAACATCACGATCATCGAGAACAGCAGCTGCTGGAGCTGCTGCAGCGAGAAGGAGATGGGCAGCGAGGCCCGCGGGAAGTGCAGGGCGCGTACCAGGCCCAGGTTGCCGGAGATCGCACGGACACCCGACATGACCGAGCTCTGCGTGAAGGTGAACACGAACACGCCCGTGACCAGGAACGGGATGTACACGTCCTGGGACAGGCCACGGCTCGCGTGCAGGATCACGCCGAAGATGAAGTAGTACACGCCCGCGTTCAGCAGCGGCGTCGCCACCTGCCACAGCTGGCCGAGCTTGGCCTGGCTGTACTGCGCCGTCAGCTTCGCCTGGGAGAAGGCGAGGACGAAGTGGCGCCGCCCCCACAACTGGCGGACGTACTCGGGCAGCGAGGGACGGGCGCCGCTCACGGCGAGCCCGTACTTGGCGGCGAGCTGCGCCGCCGTCAGTCCCTCGTCGGGCGACGGTATCGCGCTCGCCGCGACACCGCCGTCATGGGTTGTGTGACTCACGAGTGGAAATCCGGACTCTCTCGGGTAAGAAGCTTGCTCTCTTCGGGTAAGAGAAGCTTCTCAGATCACCCGGGGACGGCCCAGCCGGGTCGGTCAGATCACCGGAGGCCGGCCGAGCCGGGTCAGCCGCCACACCGTGCGCCAGCGCATCGGGCGGCGCGGACCGCACGGAGCGGTCCAGCCCTCCTTGAACCCGCCGAACCACGCCTTCAGGGCGGGTCCGGAGGGGCGGCGCAGCAGGGTGAGCAGCAGCCAGACCCCGAGGTAGACGGGAACCAGCAGAACGGGGAGGTTGCGCCGGGCCAGCCAGACGCGGTTGCGGGCGACCATGCGGTGGTAGACCGCGTGCCGCGAGGGCGCGGTCGTCGGGTGGTACAGCACCATGTCCGACCGGTAGTCGATCATCCAGCCGGCATCGAGGGCCCGCCAGGCCAGGTCGGTCTCCTCATGGGCGTAGAAGAACTCGTCCGGCAGGCCGCCGACCTCGGCGAAGACCCGGGTGCGGACGGCGTTGGCGCCGCCGAGGAAGGTGGTGACCCGGGAGGAGCGCATCGGGTCGGAGGCGCGCAGCCGGGGCACATGGCGGCGCTGGGTCCGACCGGTCTCCGGGTCGGCGATGCGGAAGCTGATGATGCCGAGCTCGGGGTCGGCCTCGAAGGCCTCGCGGCACAGCTGGGCGGTGTCGTGGCGGGCGAGCAGACCGTCGTCGTCGAGGAAGAGCAATATGTCGACATCCCGGCCGCCGGGCCCGAAGGCCTCTATGCCGACGTTGCGGCCGCCGGGGATGCCCAGGTTCTCCGGCAGCTCGATCGTCCGTACGCCCTCGGGCACGTCCGGGACCGGCGAGCCGTTGCCGACGACGACCACCTCGACGGGGTCGCCGTCCTGCTTGGCGACCGAGTCGAGCAGGGCCCGCAGTTCCTCGGGCCGGTTGCCCATGGTGATGATGACGGCGCCGACCCGCATGGCCGCGCTCACTTCAGCCTGCTGGAGGCGAGGATGGACACCAGGTGCAGCAGGGTCTGCAGCAGCGCGATGCCGGCCAGCACCGCGACACCCAGCCGGGAGAAGTACAGGTCGCCGCGCACCTGGTCGACGATCGCCAGGACCAGGATCAGCAGGGACGCCTCGATGCCCAGGATCAGCCGGTGGAACTTCAGGGCGGCGGCGGCACGGCGGGCCAGCGCCATGCCGGAGGAGCGCATCTCGGCGGCGGCCTCCTTGACCGGCGGCTTGCCGGCCTGGTGGCGGGCGACGCCGACCAGGTCGGTCTCGGCCTTGATGAGAATGGCGCCGAGGGCGGCCAGCGTGCCGAGGAAGGCCCACAGCCAGCCGATACGGCCGCCTCCCCACAGGTCGGCGGCGCGCAGGCCGAAGCCGGTGAGCACCGCGGCGTCGGTCAGGTAGGCGCCGACCCGGTCCAGGTAGACGCCGTTCAGCGAGTACTGCTTCTTCCAGCGCGCGATCTCGCCGTCGACGCAGTCCAGCAGCAGGTACATCTGGACGCACACCACGCCGAGCACGGCGCCCGGGATCCCCGGCACCAGGAGTGCCGGGGCCGCGAGCACGCCGAAGACGGTCATCAGGTACGTGAGCTGGTTGGGCGTGACCCTGGTGTTGACCAGGTAGCGGTCGACCCGCAGGGACACCTCGCGCATGTAGAGGCGTCCCATCCAGTGCTCACCGCTGCGCCGGTCCTTCACCCCCGCGGGGTGGACGACCGGACGGAGTTCAGCTACCGATGGCCTTGACATAGTCGGCGTAGGTGTCCTTGATCTGGTTCGTCTTGAGGTCGAGGTGTTCGAGGATCGTGTAGCGGCCGGGGCGGGTCTCCGGGGCGAACTCCACCGCGCGCACGAACTCGTCCACGGTGAAGCCGATCTCCTCCGGCAGCACGGGCAGCCCGTGCCGGCGCAGCACCTCGGCCGTGTGGACCGCCTCCTCGTGCGCCCCGCGCAGGTACATCGCGAAGGCCGCGCCCAGTCCGCACTGCTCGCCGTGGGCGGCCGCCCGCTTGGGGAACAGCAGGTCGAAGGCGTGGTTGATCTCGTGGCAGGAGCCGGAGGACGGCCGGGAGTCGCCGGAGATGGACATCGAGATACCGCTGAGGACCAGCGCCTCGGCGAGCACCTGGAGGAAGTCGTTGTCGCCGATGCCACCGGGGTGCCGCAGCACCGCCTCGCCCGCCTGGCGGGCCATGGCCGCGGCGAGACCGTCGATCTTCTCGCCGTTGACCCGGTTCGACAGCTCCCAGTCCGCGACCGCGTTGATGTTGGAGATCGCGTCGCCGATGCCGGCCCGGACGAAGCGGGCCGGTGCCTCGCGGATCACGTCCAGGTCGATGACGACCGCGATCGGGTTCGGCACACCGTAGGAGCCGCGCCCGGCGTCGTTGTCCAGCGTCGCCACCGGCGAGCACAGGCCGTCGTGCGCGAGGTTCGTCGGCACGGCGACCAGGGGCAGGCCGACGCGGGCCGAGGCGAACTTGGCGCAGTCGATGATCTTGCCGCCGCCGAGCCCGACCACCGCGTCGTAGTGGCCGGACTTCATCTCGCCGGCCAGCCGGATCGCGTCGTCGAGGGTGCCGCCGCCGACCTCGTACCAGGAGGCACCCGGCAGCGAGGGGGCGATGCGCTCGCGCAGCTTGGCGCCGGAACCGCCGCTGACGGCGATGGCGAGCCGGCCGGACTGCGCGATGCGCTCGTCGGCGAGGACGCCGGCCAGGTCGTCCAGGGCACCCGGGCGGATGTCCACGACGACCGGTGAGGGAATCAGCCGGGTCAGTAGCGGCACGAGATCTCCCGTCCCTTGGCGAGGTCGTCGTGGTTGTCGATCTCGACCCACTGGACGTCACCGATCGGCGCCACGTCGATCCGGAAGCCGCGGTCGACCAGCTCCTGGTACCCGTGCTCGTAGAACTGCTGCGGGTCGGCCTCCCAGACCGTCTTCAGCGCGTCGGCCAGCTCGGGGGCGGCGTCGCCCTCGATGAGCGTGACGCCGATGTACTCGCCGGTGGCCTCGGCCGGATCCATCAGCTTGGTGATCTTCGTCATGCCCTTCTCGGGGTCGACGACGACCTTCATCTCCTCGTCCGCGAGGGACTTCACGGTGTCCAGCGCGAGGATGATCTTCTTGCCTTCGCCACGGGCGGCGAGCAGGGTCTTCTCGACGGAGACCGGGTGCACGGTGTCGCCGTTGGCGAGGATCACGCCGTCCTTGAGGGCGTCCCGGCCGCACCACAGGGAGTAGGCGTTGTTCCACTCCTCGGCCTTGTCGTTGTCGATGAGGGTGAGCTTCAGGCCGTACTTCTGCTCCAGGGCCGCCTTGCGCTCGTACACGGCCTCCTTGCGGTAGCCAACGATGATCGCGACCTCGGTCAGGCCGACCTCGGCGAAGTTGGCGAGGGTGAGGTCCAGCACGGTCGGCTCGCCCTCCACGCCCGCGGGCCCCACCGGCACCAACGCCTTGGGCAGGGTGTCGGTGTAGGGGCGCAGACGCCGTCCGGCGCCGGCTGCCAGCACGAGGCCGATCATGCGGGTTCTCCTTCATCGTGTACGGCTGGGGCCCCTGCGGAGACCCAGAAACGGATGCTCTCGACGAGCACCACGAGGGCAACGGCCACGGCGAGGACCGTGAGCGCGACCGTGAACTGCGAGGCGGTGAGGAGCGCGGCAAGGACGGTGACGAACAGCGTCCGCCCTTCGTGCCCCCCGATGGCACGCACCAGCCAGGCCGGGGGCGCGCCGGCGTTGCCGCGGATGCGGTACACCGTGTCGTAGTGATGGTAGGCGACGGCGGCCACCAGGCCGAAAGCCGCAGGAAGGGCACCGTTTACCGCTGCTTTACCGGCCAGGGCGAGCACGGTGCCGTACTCGGCGGCCCGGAAGAAGGGCGGGACCAGCCAGTCGAGGGCGCCCTTGAGCGGGCGGGAGACGGCGAGGGCCGAGGCGAGGACGTAGAGCAGGGCGCCGAGCACCGGCAGGAGCGAGCCGGGGCCGGTGAGGGCGGAGCAGGCGACGACCGCGGCGCCGCCCAGGAACGCGACCGCAGGCACGGCGAGACCGCGCAGACCCCGCCTCACCACCCGCCGTACGGCATCGCCGAGCGGACCGGAGTCGGTGAGGTCCGCCAGCGCCCGGGCGGCCCGGTCGGTGCGCCGGGCCTTGCGGGTCAGCGAGCGCAGTACGCGTCCGGCCGTGGTGTAGGTCGCCGCGCAGGCGCAGCCGACGAGCAGCGCGTAGAAGGTGATGCGCGGGGTGGTGGCCGCGGTGAGGACCGCGATCAGCGCCCAGCGTTCGCCGATGGGCAGCACGATCATCCGCCGTAGCCACACCGTCCAGCCGACGCTGTCGAGCCTGCCGGAGAGGGCGGCGGTGGGGCTGGTGTTGGCGGTGGCGTCGTGGTTGGCCTCGTTGAAGGAGAAGTCGACCACATGCCGGCAGGTCTGCAGGACCATCGCGCCGAGGGCGAGGGCCCACACGTCGTCATGGCCGTCGCCCCGGGCCGCTCCCAGCGCCAGGCCGGCGTAGTAGGCGTACTCCTTGGCCCGGTCGAAGGTGGCGTCGAGCCAGGCACCGAGCGTGGAGTACTTCAGGGCGTAGCGGGCGAGCTGGCCGTCGGTGCAGTCCAGCACGAAGGAGGCGATCAGCAGCACGCCGGCCGCGACGAAGCCGACGCGGGTGCCGGTGGCCGCGCAGCCCGCGGCTATCAGGGCGGTGAGCAGGGAGGCCGTGGTGACCTGGTTCGGGGTCAGGCCGCGACGGGCGCACCAGCGGGCGAGGTGGCGCGAGTAGGGGCTGATGAAGAACGTGGTGACGAAGCCGTCGCGGGACTTCACCGCCGACTTCAGGCGTACGGCCTCCTCGTCGACGGCGGCGACGGCCTGCCGTGCCTCGTTGCGGGCCTGCGGGTCGGCGGGGACCGCGGCGACCAGAGTGCCCAGCTCCGGCCGGTGCACCTCGCAGCTGTCGGCGTCGAGGGCGGTGACGACGCACTCGGCGAGGCTGTCCACGGCGAGCGCGATGCCGCCGCCGACGGAGGTCTCGCGGGCCACGGCCCGGGTCAGCGCCTGCCGGGCCTCCGGCTGTGCGGTGACGGCGCCGGGGATCGCGGAGAGCGGGAAGCGCGGGTCGCCCAGACCGAGGCGCAGGGCGTGCCGGTGGCCGACGAAGCGGGCGTCGACCAGGGCCACCCGGTCCTCGGCGGGTGCGGCGGCGAGCAGGGTCTCCGCCTCGGCGGCGTCCGCTGCCATCCGGACGTCGAAGCCGAGCGACCGCAGATCGTTCTCGAGCGACGATCCGGGGACCGGCTGACCGGTGACGATGGCGGTCGGCAACCGAACTCACTCCCTGGGCGCCGGCGCGGTGGCACCGGTCTCGTGCGTGATGGGGCGCCCTGCCAGCGGCACCCGGGCGGCATGTCGGCAGAGGCTATCGGATGGGCGGGAGCCCCTGTTCACCGGCCGTTCACGGCCCGGCCCACGGAGCCGGCCCCGGCCTTTGCCGCGATCATCATCGGGGATCGGGGGCCCGGCCACAAACCCGGCGGCCCCAGAACCGGGCGAAGCGCCCGGAAGGGGCACGGGGCCGAAACGACATGCGGCTACCGCCGCGTGGGCGCGACCGGCCACACACGACCCGCACCCGGCACACGGCATCGCCTCCCGAGCGCTGCCCCGCATAGGCTGAACAACCATGACGTGGCTGATCACCGGCGGAGCCGGATACATCGGGGCGCATGTGGCACGGGCCATGACCGGCGCCGGAGAGAAGGTCGTGGCCCTGGACGACCTGTCGGCGGCGGTGCCCGCGCGGCTGCCCTCGGACGTCCCGCTGGTCGAGGGCTCGACGCTGGACGGGGACCGGCTGAAGCGGGTCTTCCAGGAGTACGGCGTGACCGGCGTCGTGCACCTCGCGGCACGCAAGCAGGTCGCCGAGTCGGTGGCGCAGCCCACCCGCTACTACCGGGAGAACGTCGGCGGACTGGCCACGCTGCTGGACGCGGTCGCCGGGGCGGGCATCCGCCGGCTGGTGTTCTCCTCTTCGGCGGCGGTGTACGGCAACCCGGACGTGGACCTGATCACCGAGGACACCCCGTGTGCGCCGGTGAACCCCTACGGCGAGACCAAGCTGGCCGGTGAGTGGCTGGTACGGGCGGCCGGGAAGGCACACGGAATCTCCACGGTGTGCCTGCGCTATTTCAACGTGGCGGGTGCGGCGGCGCCGGAACTCGCGGACACCGGCGTGTTCAACATCGTGCCGATGGTCTTCGACCGGCTCACCCGCGACGAGGCCCCGCGGATCTTCGGTGACGACTATCCGACGCCGGACGGCACCTGCATCCGCGACTACATCCATGTGTCCGACCTCGCCGAGGCCCACCTCGCCGCGGCGCACCGGCTCGCCGACGGCTCCCTGTCCGGCGACCTGACGCTGAACATCGGGCGGGGCGAGGGCGTCTCGGTGCGCGAGCTGATCACGGTCATCGGGGAGGTCAGCGGCGACCGCCGGGAGCCGCTGGTGGAACCGCGCCGCCCGGGGGACGCGCCGCGCGCGGTCGCCTCGGCCGAGCGGGTCGCCGAGGAGCTGGGCTGGCGGGCCGGGCGCGGGGTGCGCGAGATGGTGGAGTCGGCCTGGCAGGGCTGGCAGCTGCACCACGGGCACTGAGCCGCCGGGCCGGTACGCCTGAGCCGCCTGGCCGGTACGCCTGAGCCGCCTGGCCGATACACCTGGGCCGCCTGGCCGATACACCTGATCCAGGGGGCCGAGCCTGCGGGCCGCGCCGGGGGCCGCGCCGCACCCACCCTGACCTGCGTAACGTTTCCGCAGGTCAGGGCACATGACAACGGTGTTCAATGCCGCGTTGCCCTATACCCCCCACCCGTAGTTCACTGGGGCCTGCCGAACGGATACGGAAGGGCGGATGTCATGGGGGCAGGGCACGACCACGGGCACGCGCACAGCCACGCGCCACCCACGGGTACGGCCGCGGCAGCGTACCGGGGGCGGCTGCGGATCGCGTTGGGCATCACGCTCACGATCATGGTGGTGGAGGTCGTCGGCGGCCTGACCGCGGACTCCCTGGCGCTGATCGCGGACGCGGCGCACATGGCGACCGACGCGGTGGGCCTCGTCATGGCGCTGCTCGCGATCCACTTCGCCAACCGCCCGCCGAGCACCAACCGCACCTTCGGTTACGCCCGCGCCGAGATCCTCGCCGCCCTGGCCAACTGTGTGCTGCTGCTCGGGGTCGGCGGCTACGTCCTGTACGAGGCCATCGAGCGGTTCATGACGCCCGCGGAGACCCGCGGCGGCCTGATGATCGTGTTCGGTCTGATCGGCCTGGTGGCGAACTCGGTCTCACTGACCCTGCTGATGCGCGGGCAGAAGGAGAGCCTGAACGTGCGCGGCGCCTTCCTGGAGGTCGCCGCCGACGCGCTGGGCTCGTTCGCGGTGCTGGTCTCGGCGGCGGTGATCCTGACCACCGGCTGGCAGGGCGCCGACCCGGTCGCCTCGCTGGTCATCGCCGTGATGATCGTGCCGAGGACCCTGAAACTGCTGCGCGAGACGCTGGACGTGCTGCTGGAGGCGGCTCCGAAGGGCGTCGACATGGCCGAGGTGCGGGCGCACATCCTGGCGCTGGACGGCGTGGAGGACGTACACGACCTGCACGCGTGGACGATCACCTCGGGCATGCCGGTGCTGTCGGCGCATGTGGTGGTCAGCTCGGACGTGCTCAGCGCCAGCGGCCACGAGAAGCTGCTGCACGAGCTGCAGGGCTGCCTCGGCGACCACTTCGACGTGGCGCACTGCACCTTCCAGCTGGAGCCGGGCGGGCACGCGGAGCACGAGGCACGGCTGTGCCACTGACGGGGTCGCACAACCGTTCGACACCCGGCCCGGACGGTTCCGTGATCTCCTGACCGGGCACGATGATCTACCGGGTCCACCTTCCGGTGCCGCGCCGCGCGCGGACGTGTGGGGAAGTGCCGGGAGTGCCGGATTCGTACGGCAGACTTGGGGTGCGAAGACCGAGGCGAAGGATGGGTATGCCGATCACACCTGCCACCGCGACGCACAGCTCGTCGAATGGCACCGCAGAGGCGATTTTGCTGGAACTGGTCGACGAGAAGGGTGTGACGATCGGCACGGCGGAGAAGCTCGCCGCCCACCAGCCGCCGGGACAGCTCCATCGCGCGTTCTCGGTGTTCCTCTTCGACGAACAGGGTCGGCTGCTGCTCCAGCAGCGGGCGCTCGGCAAGTACCACTCCCCCGGTGTGTGGTCCAACACCTGCTGCGGCCACCCCTACCCGGGCGAGGCGCCGTTCGCGGCCGCGGCCCGGCGCACGTACGAGGAGCTCGGCGTGTCCCCGTCGCTGCTGGCGGAGGCGGGTACGGTCCGCTACAACCACCCGGACCCGTCCTCGGGCCTGGTCGAGCAGGAGTACAACCACCTGTTCGTCGGCCTGGTTCAGGCACCGCTCGCGCCGCATCCGGAGGAGGTCGCCCAGACGGTCTTCGTGACGGCCGCCGAGCTGGCCGAGCGGCACGCCCGCGACCCCTTCTCGGCCTGGTTCATGACCGTCCTGGACGCCGCCCGCCCCGCGATCAGGGAGCTGACGGGCCCGTCCACAGGCTGGTGACCGGCGCCCCCGGCAGCACCGCGGGCCTGCGGCGCCAGGCGGTGTCGGCGGGCCTGCGGCACTACTCCATCTCGTCGGTGGGTCTGCGGCGCTACGACGGTTTCGGCGGGTCAGCGGCGGCACGACGGTGTCAGTGGGTCAGCGGCGCCACGACATCTGGTCGGCGGGCCTGCCGTTCAGTAGTCCCGCCGGCCGACGGGGCCACGGCAGTCTCGCGGATCTGCAGCGGGACGCAGGTTCGCGGCCCGGCAGTGCCGCGGCAGTCTCGCGACCCCGTGGGGCAACGGCACTCTCACCGGGCTCGGGGCCACGCAGTGTCACGGGAATGGAGTTCGGCAGCCTCGTCGGCCTCGGGGCCGCGGCACTCGCGGCCGTCTCGCGGGCGTGCTAGGGCAGCGTCGTGGGCTTGAGCGGGAGGGCGGCCCAGATGACCTTGCCGCCGCTCGCGGTGTGCTCGACGTCGACCGTCCCGCCCGCCTCCCGCGCCACCTCACGGACCAGCAGCAGGCCCCGCCCACCGGTCTGGCCGTGGTCGGCCTCCAGGGCGGTCGGGCGGTAGGGGTGGTTGTCCTCCACGGACACCCGCACCCACTCGGCCCCGACGGCGACCTCCACGGCCAGCATGGGCGACAGCAGCGCCGCGTGCCGTACCGCGTTGGTGACCAGCTCGGAGACGATCAGCAGCAGGCCGTACACCAGCTCGTCGGAGACCGGCACGCCCTGGCGCAGCAGCAGGTCCCGTACGGCGTGCCGGGCCTGCGGGACCGAGGCGTCCACCGCGGCGGCGGTGAACCGCCAGACGCCTTCGTACGGCAGTGGGTCGGGCGGCCGCTCGGCGCCCCACGCTGGGCACGGTCCGTCGCCGCGCCCGTGGTTGTCCATCGTCCGGTCGCCACCCTCGCGCTCGATTGTCACCACACGTCGAGTGTTGGTAACGACCCGCTCCGGCCCACAGGACTGAACACAAGTCAGCGAGTATCGAACGGTTTCTGACCGAGTGCGTATGACACGGTCACGTGTGTGGACTGTTCCTGTCGTCCCGGACGCCGGTTCGCGAACTAGTCGGGTCGTACGGGTTTGGGCTGCCCCCGTTCGGAGACGAGACCGACGACACGGCGCCCACCGTAGCCGGTGGCCACGAGGCCGAGGCCGTCGAAGAGCAGGGCGAGCGAGATGAAGGCGCCGATGACGTACTGGCTGCTGCTCGGCCAGGAGCCGAGGACCAGGATCCCGAGCAGCAGGTCGAAGCGCCGAGGAGCAGGGTCCAGCCCAGCTGCGGTCCGCGCACGACCAGGCCGCCGACCAGCCGGAAGATCCCCGCGGAGAGAAACAGCAGCGCGGCGAACATGGTGAGCGCGGCGGCCGCGGCGTGCGGCAGGCGGATGACGACGACGCCGGCCGCGATGTTCAGGGCGGCGACGATGACACCGAGCCAGAAGAAGCTGGTGCCGCGGGCCTGGATCGCGTGCAGCAGACCGACGATCCCGCCGATCAGCAGCAGCCAGCCGAACAGCAGCATCGAGGTGAGCGTGGCGGCCGCGGTGTAGACGAGTCCGACGATGCCGGCGAGCACGAGGAGCACACCCAGTGCGGTGAGCCAGCTGAAGCCGCGGTGGAGTTTCGTCGCGCTGTCTCTGCGTGTGCCGGCCCTGGCCATCGCCGCCTCCTCGGTCCACGCCGTGCACCACCCCCCTCCCCTTTTGTCCCCATTGGCGAGGTTTCCTAACGCGCGCGTGGGCCTTCCCGCACCTCCGCACGCGTCGGACCCCCCGATACGATCCGCGCATGGAGCCCCAGCTGTCGCACCGCATCGAAGGCGCTGTCGCCACCGTCGTCATCCAGAATCCGGCCAAGCGCAACGCCATGACCGCCGGGATGTGGCGGACCCTCCCGCCGCTGCTGGACGAGCTGGCGCGCGACCCCGGCGTACGGGCGCTGGTGCTCACGGGTGAGGGCGGCACCTTCTGCGCGGGCGCGGACATCAGCACGCTGCAGGGCTCCCCGGAGGAGGCACAGGGACTCGCCGTGGCGGCCGAGGAGGCGCTCGCCGCGTTCCCCAAGCCGACCGTGGCAGCCGTGCGCGGGCACTGTGTGGGCGGCGGGGCACAGCTCGCCGCGGCCTGCGATCTCCGCCTGGCGGAGGAGGGCACGCTGTTCGGGGTGACTCCGGCGCGGCTCGGCATCGTGTATCCGGCCTCCTCGACCCGCCGCCTGGTCTCGCTGGTGGGGCCGGCCACCGCCAAGTACCTGTTGTTCACGGCCGAGTTGATCGACACCGGCCGGGCGCTGACCACCGGGCTGGTGGACGAGGTGCTGCCGGAGGGTGAACTGGACAAGCGGGTCGCGGAGTTGGCCCGGGTACTGGTCTCCCGTTCGCAGCTCACCCAGGCCGCCGCGAAGGAGTTCGCGGGCGGCCGTACCGACCGGGACGCCCACTGGGCGCGGGCGGCCCGCGGCAACCCCGACACCGCGGAAGGGGTCGCCGCGTTCCTGGAGCGCCGGCAGCCGCGCTTCGGCTGGAGCGTGTCTACGTCAGGATGAAACGGCTCCGCGCCCGCAACTGCTCGACGAGACGGGCGGGTGCCTTGCGCGGGGAGCCGGCGGCGTAGGGCGGCTGCGGGTCGTACTCCGTGGCGAGCTGGAGGGCCTGGGCGTGTTCGTCGCCGGCGATGCGGCCGGCCAGGGTGAGGGCCATGTCGATGCCGGCGGAGACACCGGCCGCGGTGACGTACTTTCCGTCTGCCACCACCCGCTCCTCGGCCGGTTCGGCGCCGAACCGCTTCAGCTGGTCGAGCGCCAGCCAGTGCGAGGTCGCGCGCCGGCCGTCCAGGAGGCCTGCGGCGGCCAGCAGCAGCGAGCCCGTGCACACCGAGGTGGTCCAGGTGCTGGTCGCGTCGGCATCGCGCAGCCAGTCCAGCAGGGGCCGGTGCTCCATCAGGTCGCTCTGCCCCGGGCCGCCCGGGACGACCACGAGGTCCGGCCGCGTGACCTCGGCCAGCGAGCGGTCGGCGACGACCCCGAGCGCACGGGTGTCGGTGCGGACGGGGCCGGTGCGCTCGGCGACGAACACGGTCTCGGCCCCGGGGAGGCGGGAGAGGATCTCGTACGGGCCGACGGCGTCGAGGGCGGTGAACCGGTCGTAGACGACGATGGCGATCTGCATGGTGGTCCCTTCGGTGGTCGCAGCGGCGTTGCGTGACGGGGTTCAGCGGTTTCCGCACAGCCGTTCGCGCCCGCTCAGCCCACCTGGGCGGGCAGGGGCCGATGCGGGCGTCCGTCGGCGATGGCCGGGCGGAAGCGGCGGCGGTACTCGGCCGGGGCCGTGCCGAGGGTCTTGACGAAGGCGCGGCGCATGGCCTCGGGGGTGCCGTAGCCGCTGGCACGGGCGACCTCCTCGATGTTGTCGGGGGTGTCCTCCAGCAGGCGACGGGCGTGTTCCAGGCGGACCCTGTCGACGTAGCGGCCGGGGGTCATGCCGGTCTCCTCCCGGAAGGCGCGCGCGAAGTGGCGCGGTGACAGCCGGGCCCGGGCGGCGAGCGCCTCGACGGTCAGGTCACCCGCCGGGTGCTCGGTGATCCAGCGCTGGACCTCGCGCAGCGGAGCGCGCTGCGCGGTCTGCGCGGCGAGCTGGGCGCTGAACTGCGCCTGGTTGCCGGGCCGGCGCAGGAAGACGACCAGGTGCCGGGCGACGGCGAGCGCGACGTCCCGGTCCAGGTCCTCCTCGACCAGGGCGAGGGCCAGGTCGATGCCTGAGGTCACCCCGGCCGACGTGGCGACGCGCCCGTCCCGGACGAAGATGGGCTCCGGGTCCACGGCGACCGCCGGGTGGTCGCGGGCGAGCTTGTCGCAGTAGGCCCAGTGGGTCGTCGCCCGTCGCCCGTCCAGGAGACCGGCGGCGGCGACCAGGATGGCGCCCGTGCACACCGAGACCAGACGCGGGACGCGCGGTCCGCGGGCGCGCAGCCAGTCGACCAGCCGGGGGTCGGGGTGGCGCGTGCCCTCGCCGCCCGGCACCAGCAGGGTGTGCGGGTCGGCGGCGGTGAGCGCCTCGTCCGGTACGAGGGTCAGGCCGCTGGACGTGCGCACCGGGCCGCCGTCCAGGGTGGCCGTACGGATCCGATACGTGCCCGGCGTGTGCTTCTCGGCGCCCGCGAACACCTCGAGCGGCCCGGTGACGTCGAGGCTCTGGACGCCGTCGAAGAGGACGAAGAGGAGCGTGCGCTGCGGCATGTCTCCGATTCTTCGCTGACGGGCCGATGGCCGCAATGACGCGTTTCCCACCTTTTCTGCCATGCTCGCACATGAGGGCCCGCCGGTGCGATGCCCGGAGTCCGCCGCAGGCAAAAGCCGGGCCGGAGAAACGGCCCGGCGGCCCGCCGAGGGGCCGCCCTGATCCCCGGTTGTCGGTGTCACCTGCCACAATTGCCGCGCAACCTCAGTGGAGAAGGCGGTACGGGATCGTGACGACACCCGGGTCCATCGAAGCAGGATCCATCGAAGGCAGGATCGCCGAGGAACTCGGCGTACGGGAGCGGCAGGTGAAGGCCGCGGTGGAACTGCTCGACGGCGGTTCGACGGTGCCCTTCATCGCCCGCTACCGCAAGGAAGCGACCGAGATGCTCGACGATGCGCAGCTGCGCACGATCGAGGAGCGGCTGCGCTATCTGCGGGAGCTGGAGGAGCGGCGGACCGCGATCCTGGAGTCGGTGCGCGAGCAGGGCAAGCTCACCGAGGAGCTGGAGGCCCGCATCCGCGGCGCCGAGACCAAGGCGCGGCTGGAGGACATCTACCTCCCGTACAAGCCCAAGCGGCGCACCAAGGCGCAGATCGCGCGCGAGGCCGGTCTGGAGCCGCTGGCGGAGGGCCTGCTGAGCGACCCGGCGGTGGAGCCGCTGGCGGCCGCCGCCGCGTTCGTGGACGCCGACAAGGGCGTCGCCGACCCGCAGGCCGCGCTGGACGGGGCGCGGGCGATCCTCACCGAGCGGTTCTCGGAGGACGCCGACCTGATCGGCGAGCTGCGCGAGCGCATGTGGGTGCGCGGGCGGCTGGCCGCGAAGGTGCGGGAGGGCAAGGAGGAGGCGGGCGCCAAGTTCGCCGACTACTTCGACTTCGCCGAGCCGTTCACCGAGCTGCCCTCGCACCGCATCCTCGCGATGCTGCGCGGCGAGAAGGAGGAGGTCCTCGACCTCGTCCTGGAGCCGGAGGAGCCGACGGAGGGTCCATCGTCGTACGAGGGCATCGTCGCGCACCGGTTCGCGATCGCCGACCGTGGCCGACCCGCCGACAAGTGGCTGACGGACACGGTCCGCTGGGCCTGGCGCACCCGCATCCTCGTCCACCTCGGCATCGACCTGCGGCTGCGGCTGCGCACGGCCGCGGAGGACGAGGCGGTGAACGTCTTCGCGGCGAACCTGCGCGACCTGCTGCTGGCCGCCCCGGCCGGCACGCGCGCGACGCTGGGCCTGGACCCCGGTTTCCGTACGGGCGTGAAGGTCGCCGTGGTCGACGCGACCGGCAAGGTCGTCGCCACGGACGTGATCTATCCGCACGTCCCGGCCAACAAGTGGGACGAGGCCCTCGCCAGGCTGGCCCGGCTCGCGAAGGAGCACGCGGTCGAGCTGATCGCGATCGGCAACGGCACGGCCTCCCGCGAGACCGACAAGCTCGCCGGTGAACTGATCACCAAGCACCCGGAGTTGAAGCTCACCAAGGTGATGGTGTCCGAGGCGGGCGCGTCGGTGTACTCGGCCTCGCAGTACGCCTCGCAGGAACTGCCGGACATGGACGTGTCGCTGCGCGGCGCGGTCTCCATCGCCCGGCGGCTGCAGGACCCGCTGGCCGAACTGGTGAAGATCGACCCGAAGTCGATCGGCGTCGGCCAGTACCAGCACGACCTGTCCGAGGTGAAGCTCTCCCGCTCGCTGGACGCCGTGGTGGAGGACTGTGTGAACGGCGTCGGCGTGGACGTCAACACCGCGTCCGTGCCGCTGCTCTCGCGGGTGTCGGGCATCTCCTCCGGTCTCGCCGAGAACATCGTGGCGCACCGGGACGCTAACGGCCCGTTCACGTCCCGCTCCGAGCTGAAGAAGGTGGCGCGGCTCGGCCCGAAGGCGTACGAGCAGTGCGCGGGCTTCCTGCGCATCCGCGGGGGCGACGACCCGCTGGACGCGTCCAGCGTGCACCCCGAGGCCTACCCGGTGGTCCGCCGCATGGTGAAGACCACGGGCCAGGAGGTCGCCTCCCTCGTCGGCAACACCGGTGTGCTGCGCTCGCTGCGGCCCGCCGACTTCGTGGACGACACGTTCGGTCTGCCGACCGTGACGGACATCCTGAAGGAGCTGGAGAAGCCGGGCCGCGACCCGCGTCCCGCCTTCAAGACGGCCACTTTCAAGGAGGGCGTGGAGAAGATCTCCGACCTGTCCGCCGGCATGGTCCTGGAGGGCGTGGTGACGAACGTGGCCGCGTTCGGCGCGTTCGTGGACGTCGGTGTCCACCAGGACGGCCTGGTGCACGTCTCGGCCATGTCCAAGACGTTCGTCAAGGACCCGCGGGATGTCGCCAAGCCCGGTGACATCGTCAAGGTGAAGGTCCTCGACGTGGACATCCCGCGCAAGCGGATCGCGCTGACCCTGCGCCTGGACGACGAGGCCGTGCCGCAGGGACAGGGCGGCGGCCGGCAGCAGCGTGGCGGCGGCGCCCGGCCGCCCCAGCAGCGGCAGGCCGGCGGCCAGGGCCGGCGCGAGGGCCGCGGCGGAGACCGGGGCGGCGACCGGGGCGGCCGCCCGACCCCGCCGCCCGCCAACAGCGCGATGGCGGACGCGCTGCGCCGGGCGGGCCTGCTGGACCCCAAGAAGCGCTGACCCGGGGCTCCAGCCGCATCCCTTCGGTCTCGGTCGGCCGACAAGGCGCCCTCCCTGCGGAGGGCGCCTTCGTCCAGTACCTGGAATTCGGTGGACCGTGATCACCCGGTCGGCAGACTGGGCCCATGACGGATCCCAAGGACGACCTGCGGGTCTACCTCCAGGACGCCCGCGACGTACTGCTGTGGAAGCTGGACGGCCTGCCGGAGTACGACATCCGGCGCCCCCTGACGCCCACCGGCACGAACCTGCTGGGCCTGGTCAAGCACCTCGCCGGCGCCGAGGCGCTGTACTTCGGCGCGGCCTTCGGCCGGCCCTTCGCCGGTACGCCCCTGTGGTTCACCGGTGACGCGGAGCCGGACGCGGACCTGTGGGCGCGGGCCGACGAGACCCGGGAGGACATCGTCGGCCTGTACCGGCGGGCCTGCGCCCACTCGGACGAGACCATCGCGGCACTCCCCCTGGACGCGCTCGGCCGGGTGCCGGGCGCACCGGGTGAGACGACCCTGCACCGGATCCTGACCCACATGGTCGCCGAGACCCAGCGGCACGCCGGACACGCCGACATCGTGCGGGAGCTGATCGACGGAGCTGCGGGGCAACGGCCGGACGGTCTCAACGTGGCGCCCCACGACCCCGAGCACGTCGGCCGGGTCGAGCGAGCGGCGAGAGAGGCCGCAGCAGCAGCGCCCTGAGCGGCGCGGGGAACCATACGACCAGCCACGGCGCGCCCGCGGAGGATGAACGGCAGATCGCGGCACCCCCAGCCGAAAGCTACCGCTCCGTCACCTTCCCGTCCGCCACCTCCAGCCGCCGGGTCACCCGGACCGCGTCCAGCATGCGCCGGTCGTGGGTGACCAGGAGCAGGGTGCCCTCGTAGGAGTCGAGGGCGGACTCCAGCTGTTCGATGGCGGGCAGGTCGAGGTGGTTCGTCGGCTCGTCCAGGACGAGGAGGTTCACTCCCCGGCCCTGGAGCAACGCGAGGGCGGCGCGGGTGCGTTCGCCCGGGGAGAGGGTCGCGGCCGGGCGCAGGACGTGTTCGGACTTCAGGCCGAACTTGGCGAGCAGGGTGCGGACCTCGACCGGCTCGGTGTCGGGGACGGCCGCGCAGAAGGCGTCCAGCAGGGTCTCGGGGCCGTGGAAGAGCTTCCGGGCCTGGTCGACCTCGCCGACCAGGACGCCCGAACCGAGCGCCGCGTGCCCCGAGTCGAGCGGGACACGGCCGAGCAGCGCGCCCAGCAGGGTGGACTTGCCGGCGCCGTTGGCCCCGGTGACGGCGACCCGGTCCGCCCAGTCGATCTGCAGGGACACCGGCCCGAAGGTGAAGTCGCCGCGCCGGACCTCGGCGTCCCGCAGGGTCGCCACGACCGCTCCGGAGCGCGGGGCGGCGGCGATCTCCATGCGCAGGTCCCACTCCTTGCGCGGCTCCTCGACCGTCTCCAGGCGCTCGATCATGCGCTGGGTCTGCCGCGCCTTGGCGGCCTGCTTCTCGCTGGCCTCGCTGCGGAACTTGCGGCCGATCTTGTCGTTGTCGTTGCCGGCCTTGCGCCGGGCGTTCTTCACACCCTTGTCCATCCAGGCCCGCTGGATCTGCGCGCGCTCCTGGAGGGCGGCCCTCTTGTCGGCGTACTCCTCGTAGTCCTCGCGCGCGTGCCGGCGGGACACCTCGCGCTCCTCCAGGTAGGCGTCGTAGCCGCCGCCGTAGAGGTTGATCTGCCGCTGGGCCAGGTCGAGTTCCAGGACCTTGGTGACGGTGCGGGTGAGGAACTCGCGGTCGTGGCTGACGACGACCGTGCCGGCGCGCAGGCCGGTGACGAAGCGTTCCAGGCGCTCCAGGCCGTCGAGGTCGAGGTCGTTGGTGGGCTCGTCCAGGAGGAAGACGTCGTAGCGGGACAGCAGGAGCGAGGCGAGTCCGGCGCGGGCCGCCTGGCCGCCGGACAGCGCGGTCATCGGCTGGTCCAGGTCCACGGCGAGGCCGAGCGAGTCGGCGATTTCCTCCGCGCGCTCCTCCAGGTCGGCGCCGCCGAGGCCGAGCCAGCGCTCCAGGGCGGTCGCGTAGGCGTCGTCGGCGCCGGGTGCCCCGTCCACGAGTGCCTGAGTGGCCTCGTCCATGACACGCTGGGCCTCCGTGACCCCCGTACGACGGGCCAGGAACTCCCGGACGGTCTCCCCCGGCCTGCGCTCCGGCTCCTGCGGCAGATGCCCGACGGTCGCGGCCGGCGGGGACAGCCGCAGTTCGCCCTGTTCGGGCGGGGTGAGTCCGGCGAGCAGCTTCAGCAGGGTGGACTTGCCCGCGCCGTTGGCACCGACGAGACCGATCACATCGCCGGGCGCGACGACGAGGTCCAGCCCGGAGAAGAGGGAACGGTCGCCGTGCCCGGCGGCGAGGTTCTTGGCGACGAGGGTGGCAGTCATCAGGACGCCGATCCTAATGGGCCGGACACCCGCGTCTCAGCCCGGTTTCCGGGTGGGCTCGCCATCGCGTCTCAGCCCGGCTTCCGAGTGGGCCTGCCGTCACGGCTCAGTCGCGTGTACCGGTGGCCCGGCCCGCATCCCGGTCCCCGTTTCCCCGTGACCTGCCCCGCGTCTCACGGCCCCCGTTTCCCGTGACCTGCCCCGCGTCCGACGGCCCCGTTTCCCGCACCCGCCCCCGCACCTCCTGCCCCCATGTCCCCGTGGGCCCGGCTCACACCCCAGCCCCGCTTCCCCAGGGCCCACCCCCGCAACGCACGACCCCGATTTCCCCCGTGACCCGCCCCCGCGTCTCACGGCCCCAGGTCCCCGGTGCGCCAGCCCTCACACCTCACCCCGCCTCCCGATACCCCGCCCCCGCAACGCACGACCCCCGCCTCCCCTGGGCCCGCCCTCACACCTCAACCCCGTCTGCCGCCCGTGACCGGTGCCGTGAGGACGCCTCCCGTCGTGCGGGCGACCACGTACGACTCCCCCTTGACCGCCTTCGGGTCCAGCGGGATGCGGTGCCGGCCGGGTTCCAGGACGCCGTCGAACACCTCGCGGGTGTGGGTGCGGTAGAGCCGGTCGATGCGGTAGGCGGTGAGCCGTACCCGGCAGGCCGAGGTCACCTCGACGTCCGCGGTGCCGTCGGCGACGGCCAGCCCCACGAGCCGGCGCTGCGGGAGCGGGCCGCGGTCGAGGGCGTGCTCGATCTGGGCGACCAGCAGGGGCACGATCGGGGCCAGGCCGTCCACCCGGGCGATGTCGACCCCGGCGCGCTCGAAGGCCTCCATCACGGCGGCTCGATCCTCCTCGCCGACGGCGCGGCCGAAGGCGACCGCGCCGTAACCGCGCAGTTCCTCGGCGGGGACGGCCCGGGCGTCCTGGGTGATGTCGGCGCCGATGCCGATGGTGCGCAGCGCGGCGGCCAGCTTGGCCAGGACCGCGACCCGGGCACCGATGAGCAGCACGCGCCGGCGCGGCGCGGCGGAGCCCTCCATCAGGGCGCCGAGTGCGGCGCGGTACTCGGCGCCGTGGAAGCGGAACGGCCCTATGCCGTGGTATCCGTTCAGTTCGAGATCGGCGTGCTCGTCGGTCTGCCAGGCGAAGTCCCGCCAGATGTAGTCCTCGCCGTCGCGCTCGATGACGGCGGTGACCGCCCCGCAGCCCAGGTCCGCGCACTCGGGACAGCCGTAGATGACGAACCGGCCGTCGGGGAGCGGCGGTTCGGCCTCCAGGAGCAGTGCGCGCACCTGCGCGGTGAAGATGGCGGGCGGGACGTCCGAGGCGAGCGGGGAGACGGCGTCCAGGTCGGACAGCCGGAACAGCAGCGGACGGCCGTCCACGACGAAGTCCACGAAGTCGCGGTGGACCTGGTAGCCGCCGTCGGCGAGCACACCGCCGGCGCGGATCGCCGGTGCCAGGTCGAAGGTCGCGTATGCGGCAGACATAGTGTGAGTATCCCCACACCGGCACGGATGTGAGCGCGGCATGACAGAGTCGTGCGGACAGGGCCTATCGTCCTGGCGTGGACAGCGAGCCGAGTGACGAAGTGATCGTGGTCGGGAGCGGGGTCACCGGGCTGACGACGGCCGTGGTCATGGCGGAGTCCGGGCGCCGGGTACGGGTGTGGGCGCGGGAGCCCGCCGAGCGTACGACCTCGGCGGTCGCGGGCGGCCTGTGGTGGCCGTACCGCATCGAACCCGGGCCGCTGGTCGGCACATGGGCGCTTGCCTCCCTCGCCGTGTACGAGGGGTTGGCGGACCGGCCGGACGAAACGGGCGTACGCCTGGTCGACGGCGTACACCGGGGGACCCGGCTGGACGAACTGGGCACCTGGGCGGGCCGGGTGGCGGGACTGCGGGCGGTGGCCGACGGTCTCGCGGCGCGGCTTCCGGTGATCGACATGCCGGTGCATCTGGCGTGGCTGCGGGAGCGGCTCGCGAAGGCGGGAGGCGTGGTCGAGGCGCGCGAGGTGACCGACCTCGCGGGGGTGCCCGCACCGGTCGTGGTCAACTGCACGGGGCTGGGCGCGCGTTCGCTGGTGCCGGACCCGGCGGTGCGTCCCGTGCGCGGGCAGCTGGTGGTCGTGGAGAACCCGGGGATCACGACCTGGTTCACCTCCGTCGACCATTC
Organism: Streptomyces sp. NPDC001153; assembly: GCF_053598315.1. Classification (NCBI taxonomy): domain Bacteria; kingdom Bacillati; phylum Actinomycetota; class Actinomycetes; order Kitasatosporales; family Streptomycetaceae; genus Streptomyces; species Streptomyces sp. NPDC001153. The sequence continues at coordinate 373 of NZ_JBSFJZ010000011.1, read as the reverse complement.
CTCCGACCACTCCTGCGAGACCTCCACGTACTTCATCCCGCAGCCGGGCGGGCTGCTGCTCGGCGGTACGGCGGAGGAGGACGACTGGTCCCTGGAGCCGGACCCGGCCACCGCCGCGGCGATCGTGGCCCGGTGCGCGGCGGTCCGCCCGGAGATCGCGCGGGCGCGGATTTTGGACCACCGGGTGGGGCTGCGGCCGGCCAGGCACGCGGTACGACTGGAACGGCAGCCGCTGCCGGACGGCCGTGTGCTGGTGCACAACTACGGCCACGGCGGGGCCGGGATCACGGTGGCGTGGGGGTGCGCACGGGAGGCGGCCGGGCTGGCGTTCCCGGCCGCCTGAAAGGTGCCCGCGGCCCCGCGCCCCCCGAGC